>NZ_JBRRBO010000009.1:0-127716 GCF_056756175.1 Stenotrophomonas sp. STEN240
GTCCGCCGCCCCGCTCCCGTCCCCTGTTTTGGTTGTCGTTTCGCGGTTCCCCCCGCTCCCACAAAAAAGGAAGCAAAAAAGCCTGCCCAACAAAGCAAAAGGCCGACGCTTGCGTCGGCCTTTTCGTTGCCCTCAGCGGCTGCTGCGGGTCTTGCCACCGGGGGGGCTGGTCGGCGGCGGATCAGCTGGCTTGCTGCCGGTGCCTGCCGGCGGGCGGGTGCCGCCAAAGCCGGTGCCCATGTTGCGCTGGAATTCCTGCCACAGCTCCAGGTTGCGCTCGGTGAGCTGGTTCATCATCGCCCACGGGGTCTGCCCAAGCAGGTTGCCCATCTGCTGGCGGAACTGCTGCTGCTGGTCCAGGAACACCTGCATGCTGCGCTCCAGGTAATTGCCCATGAAGCCCTGCAACGAGTCACCGTAGAAACGGATCAACTGGCTCAACAACTGGGTCGACAGCATCGGCTCGCCGTCCTGCTCCTTGTCCGCGATGATCTGCAGCAGCACCGAACGGGTCAGGTCGTCGCCGCTCTTGGCGTCGCGGACCTCGAAGTCCTCGCCGTCAAGGATCAACTGGCGTACGTCTTCGATGGTGATGTAGCTGGAAATCTCGGTGTCGTAGAGCCGGCGATTCGGATACTTCTTGATGATGCGGGTCGCAGCCATTAAGCAGTCACTCGTCACGGTAGGTGCGCAGCATGGCGCAGTGCAGCAGGGCTTGCAACCGCCATTAGTACAGGTTGCAAGCATCGGAGAACGCAGGATTTGTTGCGCAGCATGAGGGTCTGTGCCCTGCAACATCGCAGCGCTTGTCACCAGCCCATGTGGTGGCCGCCATTGATGTCCAGATTGGAGCCGGTGATCCAGCTGGCTTCCTCGGCCACCAGGAAGGCCACCGCGTAGGCGATCTCCTCCGGTTTGCCCAGCCGACCGGTTGGAATATCGGCAATGATCTTGGCGCGCACTTCCTCGGGCACGGCCATCACCATGTCGGTAGCCACATAGCCTGGCGAAATGGTGTTGACGGTGATGCCGAAGCCGGCGTTCTCGCGCGCCAGGGAGATGGTGAAGCCGTGCATGCCGGCCTTGGCGGCGGCGTAGTTGGCCTGGCCGTACTGGCCCTTGAGGCCGTTGATCGAGCTGATCTGGATCACCCGGCCCCAGCCGCGCTTGCGCATGCCTTCGATCACCGGGCGGGTCACGTTGAACACCGAGTTGAGGTTGGTATTGATCACCTCATGCCACTGCTCCGGGCTCATCCGGTGGAAAGTGGTGTCGCGGGTGATACCGGCATTGTTGACCAGGATCTCCACCGGCCCCAGTTCGGCTTCGGTGGCCTGGATCAGGGCGCGGCCGCTGTCCGGGTTGGATACGTCGCCCTCGAACAATGCGATGTCATAGCCTTTGCCGTGCATCGTCTGCTGCCACTGCTTCGCCTTTTCGGCGTTGCGGTAGTTGGTGGCGACCCGGTGCCCTTGATCGGCGAGGCGTTGGCAGATGGCGGTACCAATGCCGCCGGTACCACCGGTGACCAGTGCGACGCGCGATGTCATGGGCTCAACTCCAGGCAGAGGGCAGGGGAGCCGATGATTCTAATGAAACTGTGCTCAGCCCGGGGGCTGGATGGGCGCGTGCAGCGAGGTTTTTTGCAACCGGTCCGGCCTGAAGCTGGCCGCGGCATGCTGCAGGGTCTCGGCAACGCTGGCGGCCGCCTCCAGTGGCGCGGGGTCCTGGCCTAGCGCCGCCCACAGCCAGCGCAATACCGGCACCGGCCGTGCTGCATCCACGGGCACGGCCGCCTGGGACTTGGAAAGTTTCTGGCCGCTGCTGTCCAGCAGCAGTGGCAGGTGCAGGTAGTGCGGGGTGGCCAGGCCCAGCGCACGTTGCAGCAGGATCTGCCGCGCGGTCGAATCGATCAGGTCGGCGCCGCGGACCACATCGGTGATGCCCTGCTCGGCGTCGTCCACCACGACAGCCAGCTGGTAGGCCCAGCAGCCATCGGCGCGCAGCAGCACCACGTCGCCGACTTCGCGGTCCACGTCCTGCTGCTGCCGGCCCTGCAGGGCGTCGTCGAAGCTGACATGGCTGCCGTCGGCCACGCGCAGGCGGATCGCCGGCTGCGGGCGCTGTTGGCTGGCGACGCAGTAGCGGTGGATGCCGTGCTGGCTGGCCAGATCGGCACGGCTGCAATGGCAGGCAAAGGCCTTGTTCTGCGCCAACAGCTGGTCGATTGCGGCCTGGTACAGCGCGCTGCGCCGGCTCTGGTACTGCACCGGGGCATCGGAGTGCAGGCCGAACGCGGCCAGCGTGGCCAGCTGCGACTCGACTGCGCCGGCTACCTCGCGGGGCGGGTCGACGTCTTCCACTCGTACCAGCCATTGGCCGCCGGCATGGCGGGCCAGCAGCCAGCTGCCGAAGGCGGCCAGCAGGGAGCCCAGATGCAAGGGGCCGGTCGGGGAGGGCGCAAAACGGCCGCGGTAATGAATGGCTGGCATTGAAACTGAATCGTCGGTCAGATTAATGCTTGAATTCAAGCTGTCTGCGCCGCAAATTGCCTGTATCTCCAATCCTTATGGATCTGTTTCCCATGTTTACCCGTATCGGGCTGTTTCTTCTGACCAACGTTGCCGTGTTGATACTGGCCAGCGTCGTCATGTCCATCCTGGGCGTGAACTCCTCGCAGATGAGCGGCTTGCTGGTCATGGCGGCCATTTTCGGCTTCGGTGGCTCGATCATCTCGCTGCTGCTGTCCAAGTTCATGGCCAAGCGCGGCACCGGCGCTGTCGTCATCACCGAGCCGCGCAACCAGACCGAACGCTGGCTGCTGGACACCGTTGCCCGCCAGGCCAAGGCGGCCGGCATCGGCATGCCGGAAGTAGCGGTCTATGACGCGCCGGAAATCAACGCCTTCGCCACCGGTGCCAACCGCAACAATGCGCTGGTGGCGGTTTCCACCGGCCTGCTGCACAACATGAGCGAGGATGAAGCCGAGGCGGTGCTGGGCCATGAAATCGCCCACGTCGCCAATGGCGACATGATCACCATGGCGCTGTTGCAGGGTGTGTTGAACACCTTCGTGATCGTGCTGGCGCGCGTGGTCGGTGGCGTCATCGACAGTGCGCTGTCGGGCAACCGCGAAGGCGGCGGCCGTGGCTTTGCGTACTACATCATCGTGTTCGTGCTGGAAATGGTGTTTGGCCTGTTCGCGACCATGATCGCGATGTGGTTCTCGCGCCGTCGTGAGTTCCGCGCCGATCAAGGCGGTGCCTCGCTGGCCGGCCGGCAGAAGATGATCGCGGCACTGGAGCGCTTGAAGCTCAACCACGGCCAGAGCACCTTGCCGACCCAGATCGCTGCATTCGGCATTGCCGGGTCGGCTGCCAAGAAGCTGTTCCTGAGCCATCCGCCGCTGGAAGAACGCATCGCCGCGCTGCGTTCGTCGACGGTAGCCTGAGTCAGGGCTGGTTGGCGTGGGTGCCAGGCCGGCACCCGCCCAGTGATTGAAAACAGCGCCCCGCAAGGGGCGTTGTCTGTTTTTGCCCTTTGCTGCGCCGCTGTGTGCATTCAGTTGGCAGATTGGCCAGTTGCTGTCTGTAGAAACCAGACGCTGGCCTTCTCCCCTTGCCGGTTTGTATCTACCCTCTAGCCCTCGCAAACAAGCTGGGAGTACGCAGTGCAGGATGCACAGTATTGGGCGTTCGAGTTCTGGAACGGACTGAGTCTGCTGGATCTGATCGGCGGTGCGGTGTTGGGGGCGATCCTCGGCCTGGCGTTCGGCGTCGCGGTCTGGGTCGTGCTGGCACGACGTGGCGGGCTTGCACGGTGTCGGCGTTGGCATCACTGGTTGATCGCCAGTTACGTGGTGGTACTGCCGCTGTTGTTTGCCTTCATTGGCCTGCAGTTGGGTCTGGTCGCTGGCGGCCAGCGCGCGCTGTACAAACAGATTGATCACTTCCAGCCGCATCTGCAGGCGGCGATGGAGCATTGGCTGGTCGATTTCCAGCACACCCTGGAGACTCCTGAGCTGCAGGCGATGCTGCGCGATGATGTTTCCGCGCACGATGCTGCACGCGCCGCGGTTGAGGCCTATCTGAGCGGGCACCGCCTGGCCGACGCCGGTGTGCTCAAGGGCGAGGGCCTGGTCCAGCGTTGGGCACGCAAGGGTGTCGAGCACCTGCGCAGCGAGGTGATGCTGCAATGGGTGGAGGACAGTCTGGTGGAGCAGGTTGGCGGCCGCAGCGGGCTGGATGAATCCGTATTCCGCGAGGCGTTGGGCATGCGCATGAGTGAGCTGCTGCACACCAAGGGCGTGATCCGCCTGCTGAAGGCGCAGATTGGCTCGATGATGCCGGGTATCTACTTTGGTTTGCTGCTGCCTTTGCTGATCGTGATGGCGCTGGTGTTGCTGGAAATCTACCTGGCCGCGCGCTTCGGCTGGGGCCGGCAGGTACGGCCCGGTGCGGTGGTTGTGCCGGCGGTAGGCTGATTGGCCCGCGTTTTGTAGGAGCGGCGTAAGCCGCGAAGCTGGCGCTGATGAAGCACTGGCTGCCCGCATCGTCTGATGGATTTTTCGCTTCGCGGCTTACGCCGCTCCTACAAAAAAAATGTGTGCCCACAAAAAATCCGATGCCAGTTCTGGCATCGGATTCTGGATGACTCTCAGCTTATGGCAGCTGGATCAGAACTTCGGATCGAACTCGGCGGCGTAACCGGTGTTGACGATGACCTTCTGCAGGGCTTCGCACACCTTGATGTTGCCAGCCACGACCTGCTGGGTTTCCGGGCCGCGCGAATCCATGCGGTCCAGCGGGGCGCCGCGGTAGTTGCAGACCTTGCCGCCGGCTTCGCGAACCAGCAGCACGCCGGCAGCGATGTCCCAAGCCTTCACGCCTGCTTCGAAATAGGCGTCGGCGCGGCCGCAGGCCACGTAGGCCAGGTCCAGCGCGGCAGAGCCGGTACGGCGCACGTCTTCAGCCTGCACCAGCAGGGTGTCGACGGTCTTGAGCTGGGTGCTGGCACGGCTGCGTTCGCGCGGAGCGAAGCCGGTGTGGATCATCGTGCCTTCCAGATCCTTGCGGTCAGACACGCGCAGGCGGCGGTCGTTGAGCACGGCGCCATTGCCCTTGGAGGCAGTGAACAGCTCATTGCGCAGTGGATCGAAGATGACCGCGTCGGTCGGCTCGCCGTTTTCAACCAGGGCGATGGAGACGCAGTAGTGCGGGAAGCCGCGCAGGTAGTTGCTGGTGCCATCGAGCGGGTCGATCACCCACATCATCCGGTTGACGCCCTGCAGGCCGCCTTCTTCGGCATAGATGCCGTATTCCGGGTAGGCGCGCTTGAGTTCCTTGACGATGACTTTTTCCGCATCAGCATCGACTTCGCTGGCGTAATCCATCCGACCCTTCTGTACCACGTTGAGGGCTTCAAGCTTGTTGATGTTGCGGAGCAGGACGTTGCCGGCGAGGCGAGCGGCCTTGACCATGACGGTTACGGCGGGTTTCTGCATGGCTAAAGGCTCCCGTGAGGGCAGAGATCGGATTGGCGGGGGAAAAGAGCAAGTCCGGCGCAAAGGCCGGCCGCGCAGTTTACCATCTACAGCTGTCTCGCTCCTGATTTTTTAACGCCATGTCTGTTTCTGCTCATATTCGATTCGTTCTTGTTGGCACTCAGCACCCCGGCAACATCGGCGCGGCGGCCCGTGCGATGAAGACCATGGGGCTGGCGCGGCTGGTGCTGGTGGCGCCGGAAAAACCCTTGGACGAGGACGCTTTCCGCCGCTCGGCCGGTGCCGAGGATGTGCTCGGCGATGCGCCGGTAGTGGCGAGCCTTGCCGAAGCCGTGGCCGATTGCCGGCTGGTATTGGGTTGCACCGCGCGCTCGCGGCGGGTGCAGCTGGAAGAGCTGCTGCCTGAGCTGGCGGGCCAGCGGGCGGTGGCCAAGGCGGCCGAGCCGGCCGAGGTCGCCTTCGTGTTCGGCCGTGAACGCACCGGCCTGAGCAACGAAGAGCTGCAGCTCTGCCACGCCGCCGTGCATATCCCATCCGATCCCGAGTTCAGCTCGCTGAATCTCGCCGCCGCGGTGCAGGTGCTGGCCTACGAAGTGCGCATGGCGGCGCTGGAAGCCCAGGCCGGGGTGGCGGCGGCAGCGCCGGCCGAGCTGGGGCATGGCGAGGCGCCGGCCAGCCATGCGCAGCTGGAGGGGCTGTTTGGCCAGTTTGGCGACACCCTGGAACAGATCGATTTCCACAAGGGCCGCGCACCTGAGTCGGCGATGCGCAAATTGCGCCGCCTGTTCATGAAGGCCGAGCTGTCCGAGCAGGAGGTGCGGTTGATGCGTGGCATCCTGTCCGATGCCCAGCGCATGGCACGACTAGCAATGGAGCCAAAAAACTGAGAGATTCATCACGCTTTGTTGGTTCCGGTAATCTGTGGGGATGGATTAGGGGGTGTCGTTTTGGGTGTCTTGCGATGGCTTTGGGGAGCCGTACTGACACTGGCTGCGCTGCAGCCCGTGGTGGTCGGGGCGGTTGATCGTTCGGTTCTGGTATTGGGGCGGATCAGTGATGATCCGAAGGCGCACTACGAACAGCTCAAGCCACTGCTGGACTATGTGGTGCCGCGCATGCGCGGGGTCGGGATCGTCGAAGGGCGCATCCTGATGGCCAAGGACGCGCAGCAGATGGGCAGCTATCTGCGGCGCGGCCGGGTTGACTGGGTTACCGAGACTGCCGGGACGGCGATGGCGCTGGGCCAGCGGGCGGGCGCAAAGCCGCTGCTGCTGACCGAGCGCAACGGCGTGGGCAGCTATCACAGTGTGTTCTTCGTCCGCCGCGACAGCCCGGTGACCAGCCTGGAAGGTCTGCGCGGGCGCAGCCTGGCCTTGCAGAGTGCGCTGTCCACCAGTGCATACCTGGTGCCGGCAATGGAGTTGCTGGACCACGGCCTGCAGCCGGAAATCCTGCTGGACCCACGGGACACGCCTGCCGAGGATTCGGTGGGTTACGTGTTTGCGCGCTCGGAACTGAACATCTCCACCTATGTGCACAAGCGCGTGGTGGACGGCGGGGTGATCAGCAGCATCGACTGGAACGATGACCACGCCCTGCCGCCGGCATTCCGCCAGGACATGCGCGTGCTGTACCGCAGTGAGCCCATCCCGCGTGCGGTCGAGATGGTGCGCGCCGATCTGGATCCGGCGGTGCGCGAGCGCCTGCAGCAAGTGCTGTTGCAGGCCAGCAGCGATCCGGTGGCCGGCCCGGCGCTGGCCAGGTTTTTCGGCACCACCGGTTTCCACGTGGTGGACCCGGACAACCTGCGCGCGCTCGAGCGCCTGCGCCGTGGCCTGCTGCGCATCCGCATGGAGGTTGAATGAAAATGCCCCGGTTTGGATTGCAGGCGCGTTTTGCGTTGGCCAGCGGTGCGGCGCTGCTGGTGGTGCTGCTGATCGTCAGCTTCATGCTGGTGCGGCAGGCTGCGGCCCAGCGCGAGGCGCTGCGCAATAGTGACGAGGTACTCAGCCAGGTTTTCGACCAGGGTGTGCGCGAGCGCGGCGCGGCGCTGGCCAATGCCCTGGCCGACACCCTGGTCAATCCTCTCTACTACTCTGATCTATCGGCGATTGGCACGCTGGTGCGCAACACCGCGCGACAGAAGTCGGTCAGCTACGTGTTGGTGCATGACACCGAGGGGCGGCTTATCCATGACGGCTCCTTCGATGTGGCCGGTTATGGGCAGCCGATGTATGACCCGCTGGCCGCAGCGGCGGTAGCCGCGCGCAAGCCGCAGGTGCAGGAGTCGCTCGGGATACTGGAAGTCGACATGCCGCTGTCCATCGGCGAACAGCGCCTGGGTGGCCTGCGCGTGGGCATGAACCTGGCGCCGGTGCGTGCGCAGGAGTCCGCGTCGATGGCTGCCCTGGAGCAGCGCATGCAGCAGTCGCAGCGGCGCGAGCTGGGCTGGGCCATCGGGCTGATGCTGCTGCTGGTCGCCTTCGCCTGCGTGATGGCCTTCTATGTGCAGTACACCCTGGTGCGGCCGATCCGCTGGCTGGGCGCGGCGGCACGGCGCATCGAGCGCGGCGATTACCTGATCGAAGCGCAGTCCACGCAGCGCGGCGATGAGGTCGGCGAGCTGCTGCGCACCTTCGACCGCATGAGCCACAGCATCGCCCGGCATGACCGTGATGTGCGCCAGATGGCCTATACCGACGCCTTGACCGGCCTGACCAACCGGTTGGCCTTCCGCGAGGCGCTGGATCACCGCCTGCTGGGTGCGCAGGCGGCGGGGCGTGGGCTGGCGCTGCTGTTCATCGACATCGACGAGTTCAAGCGGGTCAATGACACGCTGGGGCACGAGGCCGGTGACGATGCCCTGCTGCAGTTCGCACAGCACATTGCAGCTGCAGTCGAGGAGATTGGCGGCGATGACGCTTTGCTGGCCCGCTTTGGTGGTGATGAGTTCGTCATTCTGATCGGCCAGGGCGCGCGCAGTGCGGCCGAAATCGCCAAGCAGTTGGCTGATCGGCTGGTGATCGACCTGGCCAAGCCGCTGCAGGTGCAGCAGCGCGAGATCTTTCTTGGCAGCTCGATCGGCATCACCTTGTTCCCGGAGGACGCGGTCGATGCCACGGCCTTGCTGAAGAATGGCGATATCGCCATGTACCAGGCCAAGCTGGCCGGCAAGAATTGTTTCCGCTACTACAGCCGGGCGATGGACCATGCGGTGGAGCGGCGTCTGCATCTGGAGCAGGAACTGCGCGGGGCCTGGGAACGCAACGAGCTGCGGCTGGTCTACCAGCCCATCTTCCGTACCCGTGACCGCATGCTGTGTGGCGCCGAAGTGCTGCTGCGCTGGGACCACCCGGTGCTGGGCGCGATTCCGCCGAGCCTGTTCATCGACGTGGCCGAGCAGAGCGGCCTGATCCAGGTGCTGGGCCCCAGGGTGCTGCGGGCGGCCTGCGAGCAGGCAAAACGCTGGCCGCGCAATGCGATTGGCGAAGAGTTGTTCATTTCGGTCAACGTCTCGCCAAAGCAGCTGCGCAACGGCAACCTGCTGCAGGAGGTTGAAAGCAGCCTGCTTGGCTCCGGCCTCGCCGCATCGCGGTTGCACCTGGAGCTGACCGAGACGGCGGTCATCGGCGATGAAATGCTCGCCGTGTCATTGCTGGAGAAGCTGCACCGGGCCGGGGTGAGGGTATGGCTGGACGACTTTGGTACCGGGTTCTCCGGGCTCAGCCATCTGCGCCAGGTGCCGGTGGACGGGGTCAAGATCGACCGCAGCTTTGTCGCCGACATGGAGCGTGATGCCGACGACCTGGCCCTGACCACGGCGATCATCGCCATGGCGCATGCGCTGGGGATCACGGTGGTGGCCGAAGGCGTGGAGCAGGAGGCGCAGTTCGAACTGCTCAGCCAGCGCGGCTGTGACCTGGTGCAGGGCTACTGGCTTGGCCGTCCGCTGGACGCGCCCGGCCTGGTAAGCCTGCTGGAGCGGAGTTCCATGGCGGCGTTGCGCTGAGCCGGCCGCGCCGGTTCAGAGCGGCCGCTTGCTGGTGTCGCCGGCGATCTCGCGCACCAGCTTGGGCACCAGATAGCCGGACAGCCGGGCCATCAGCCCGGCGTGCAGGGCCAGCGCCTGTGCATCGCTGACCTCGAAATGGGCCGCGCCCTGCACCTTGTCCAGCTGGTACAGGTAATAAGGCATCACCCCGGCGGCAAAGCTGCGCTCGCTCAGTGCGGCCAGCGCGTCCAGGTCGTCATTCACGCCACGCAGCAGCACCGCCTGGTTGAGCAGCTGGGCGCCGGTGCCACGGATGCGGGCCAGGGCGGCATCGACCTGGCTGTCGAATTCATTGGCGTGGTTGGCGTGCAGCACGAAGGCCACCGGCCAGGGCAGGCTGCGCAGCCAGTGCAGCAGGGCATCGTCGACCCGCTCCGGCAGCACCACCGGCAGGCGGCTGTGGATGCGCAGGCGCTTGATGTGGGGGATGGCGGCCAAGGCGTCGGTCAGCTCGGCCAGCTTGGAGGTGCTCAGCGACAGTGGATCACCGCCGGACAGGATGACCTCGTCGATGTCCGGGTCGGCGGCGATTGCCGCCACCGCCTCCTGCCAACCGCCCTTGGCCGCATTCTCGCCGGCATAGTCGAAGTGGCGGCGGAAACAGTAGCGGCAGTTGATCGCACAGCTGCCGGTGGTCACCAGCAGGGCGCGGCCGCGGTATTTCTGGATCACCCCGGTAGCCTTCTTGGCCTGGCCATCACCGACCGCATCAAAGCTGAACCCGGGGACCACCTGCATCTCGTCGCTGATTGGCAGCACCTGCCGCAGCAGCGGATCGGCCGGGTCGCCGTGGCGCATGCGGGCGACAAAACCGCGCGGCACCCGCAGCGCGAACTGGGCCAGCGCTGCGGCTGAAACCCCCATGGCCTGCGCATCCAGCCCCAACAGCGCCAGCAGCTCGGCCGGCTCGCGGATGGCTTGGCGCCAGTGCGCCTGCCAGCGGTCGTCGGGCAGGGTGAGGATGGCTTTTTCTGGAGTGAGGGCGGGGGCTGCGGTTATCATTGGCGGTCAGAAAAACAGATGGCCTGCCAGATGGCGGGCGTTCCATTCTAATCCGGCCGCCCGCAACACGCGGCGGTTTTGCCAATTCAGGAGTTTCAGCATGGCCAGTTACGGCATGAACGACGTAAAGAACGGGATGAAGATCCTGGTCAATAACGCCCCGGCGGTCATCATCGACACCGAGTACGTCAAGCCGGGCAAGGGCCAATCCTTCACCCGCGTGAAGTACCGCCTGATCAAGGACGGCCGTACCCAGGAAGTGACCATGAAGTCGACCGACACGCTGGATGCAGCTGATGTGGTCGATACCGACATGAACTACATGTACAGCGACGGCGAGTACTGGCACTTCATGGACCCGGAATCCTTCGAGCAGGTGCAGGCCGACAAGGCTGGCATGAATGGCGCCGAGAAGTGGCTCAAGGGCGAAGAGTCCTGCGTGGTGACCCTGTGGAACGGCGTGCCGATCGACGTGACCCCGCCGAACTTCGTCGAGCTGAAGATCGTGGAGACCGACCCGGGCGTGCGCGGTGACACCTCCGGTGGCGGCGGCAAGCCGGCCACGCTGGAATCCGGCGCGGTGGTGCGCGTGCCGCTGTTCGTCAACCAGGATGAAATCATCCGTGTTGACACGCGTTCGGGCGAGTACTCAGCGCGCGTCAAGTGACGTAATGGCGTGTTTGCGCAACGCGCAAACGCCAATGCCATTGCGTCATCCCCGCGCAGGTTGGGATTGCATTGGCATTGGCTCCAGCCTTTGCCTTGGCCCGCAATCCCCGTCAAGGCGGGGACTGCTGCGCAGGTAACATTGGGCTTCGGGCGACCTTCGGGGAGCTCGAAGCCTTTTTCGCATCCGGCTTCGGCCGGATGGATACAGCAACAGATCCAGAGGTGAACCGGCGTGAGTGATATCCAACCCCAGCAGTGCGATCTATTGATCGAAGCCGGTTACGTAGTGCCGGTAGAGCCGCATGCGGTGGTGCTTGAAGACCACGCGGTGGCGATCAGCAACGGTGTGATCGTGGCGGTGCTGCCGCGCGCCGAGGCCCGTGCGCGTTTCAGCGCAAAGCAGGTTGTTTCGCGCCCGGATGCGGCGCTGATCCCCGGCCTGGTCAATGCCCACACCCACAACCCGATGACGCTGCTGCGCGGCATCGCCGATGATCTGCCACTGATGACCTGGCTGCGTGAGCACATCTGGCCGGTGGAAGCGGCGGTGATCGGGCCGGAGTTCGTCGCCGACGGCACCACCCTGGCCATTGCCGAGATGCTGCGCGGTGGTACCACCTGCGCCAACGAAAACTATTTCTTCGCCGACGTGCAGGCCGCTGTCTACAAGCAGCACGGCTTCCGCGCGTTGGTGGGCTCGGTGATCATCGATTTCCCCAGTGCCTGGGCCAAGACCGATGACGAGTACTTCGCCCGCGCCACCGAGCTGCACGATGCCTGGCGCGGCGATCCGCTGATCGGCACCGCGTTCGCACCGCACGCACCGTATACGGTGAACGATGCCAACTTCGAGCGGGTGCGGATGCTGTCCGACCAGCTGGAAATCCCGGTACATCTGCACACGCATGAAACCGCACAGGAAATCAGCGACTCCATCGCCATGCACGGCCAGCGACCGCTGGCGCGGCTGGATCGGCTGGGGCTGGTCAATGACCGCCTGATCGCGGTGCACATGACCCAGCTCACCGAGGCCGAGATCCACCTGTGCGCCGAGCGCGGCGTCAGCGTGGTGCATTGCCCGGAGTCGAACCTGAAGCTGGCCTCGGGCTTCTGCCCGGCCTGCGCGCTGGTCAAGGCTGGGGTCAACCTGGCCATCGGCACCGACGGCTGCGCCAGCAACAACGACCTGGACATGTTCAGCGAGAACCGCACCGCCGCCATCCTGGCCAAGGCCGTGGCCAATGACGCCACCGCCCTGGACGCGGCCACCACGCTGCGTGCATCCACGCTGGGCGGCGCACGCGCGCTGGGCTTCGGCGACCGCATCGGCTCGATCGAGGTCGGCAAGCAGGCCGATCTGGCCTGCGTGGACCTGTCTGCACTGGAAACGCAGCCGCTGCATCATGTGCTGTCGCAGCTGGTCTATGCCGCTGGCCGCCACCAGGTCAGTGATGTGTGGATTGCTGGCAAGCCCAAGCTGGTCCAGCGTCAGCTGGTCGACATGGACATTGCCGCGATCACTGCCAATGCGCGCCAGTGGCGCGACCGCATCCGTACCATCCGCGCCTGACCGCGCACCCGGTCGCCGCACGGCGGCCGCAAGAGGAAACCGATATGAGCGCAGCTTCCACCTCCACCAATTTCGATCAGGCAGAACTGGACAAGTTCGCCGCGCTGGCCACCCGCTGGTGGGACGCCGACGGTCCGCAGAAGCCGCTGCACGCGCTGAACCCGGTGCGCCTGAAGTACGTGGCCGAACGCGCGACCCTGCGCGGCGCCAAGGTCGTGGACATCGGCTGCGGCGGCGGCCTGCTCAGTGAAGCGCTGGCCAAAGAAGGCGCGCAGGTGACCGCCATCGACTTGGCACCGGAGCTGGTGAAAGTCGCTCGTCTGCACGGGTTGGAATCGGGCGTCACGGTGGATTACCGGGTACAGGCGGCTGAAGACCTGGCCGAAGAACAGGCCGGCAGTTTCGACGTGGTGACCTGCATGGAAATGCTGGAGCACGTGCCGGACCCAGGCGCGATCATCGCCGCCTGCCATCGTCTGTTGCGGCCGGGTGGCAAGCTGTTCCTGTCCACCATCAACCGTACACCGGCGGCGTTTGCGGTAGCCATTGTCGGCGCCGAATACATCGCCCGGCTGCTGCCCAAGGGCACGCATCACTACCAGGAATTCATCAAGCCGGCCGAGTTGGGTGCATGGCTGCGGGCTGCCGATCTGTCCTTGCAGGACGTCACCGGCATGGCCTACGAGCCGTGGCGTAACCACGCCCGGCTGAGCAGCCGCACCGACATCAACTACCTGGCCTACGCGGTCAAGCCGGAACAGGCATGACCGCCGCCGCTTTCCCTGCAGCGGTGCTGTTCGATCTGGATGGCACCTTGCTGGACAGTGCGCCGGACTTCGTCGCCACCGCCAATCGCATGCTGCAGGCGCGCGGCATG
The DNA here is from genome assembly GCF_056756175.1 of Stenotrophomonas sp. STEN240. Classification (NCBI taxonomy): domain Bacteria; kingdom Pseudomonadati; phylum Pseudomonadota; class Gammaproteobacteria; order Lysobacterales; family Lysobacteraceae; genus Stenotrophomonas; species Stenotrophomonas sp. STEN240. Next base: position 13,673 of record NZ_JBRRBO010000009.1, read on the forward strand.
GCCGAGGTGAGCCTGGAGCAATTGCGGCCGGCGGTGTCCAAGGGCGCGCGCGCGATGTTGGCGGTTGCATTCCCGCAGATGGGCGATGCCGAGCGGCATGCGCTGGTGCCGGAATTCCTTGAGATCTACGAAGCGCTGATCGGCCAGTACGCGCAGTTGTTCGATGGCATCGAGACGATGCTGCAGGCGCTGGAGCAGGCCGGTACCACCTGGGGCATCGTCACCAACAAGCCCGAATACCTGGCGCGCCTGATCCTGCCGCAACAGGGCTGGCAACAGCGTTGCGCGGTGCTGATCGGCGGCGACACCCTGGCCGAGCGCAAGCCGCACCCGCTGCCGCTTGAAGTGGCTGCGCAGCGTATCAATACCGCAGCCAGCGCCTGCGTTTATGTCGGCGACGACGAGCGCGACATCATCGCCGCGCGCGCTGCCGGCATGCCGTCGGTGGCAGCACTGTGGGGCTATCGTCTGGACGCTGACGACCCGCAGGCCTGGCAGGCGGACAGCCTGTGCGGGCAACCGAGCGAACTCTGGCAGCCAGCCGCATGGCCAGCTACCCAACCGGCTTCGGCCTGATCGAAACAACGAGGTTTGATGTGAGCAGTGCGCTGGACAGCTTCCTGGACAAGTGGCGTGAGCGGTGGCCGGAATGGGCCTTCGTGGAGCGTTTTGTCGACGAGGCCGATCGTGACCGCAGCGTGGCGTGGTTTGCGCTGCTGCAGGAATTTGACGACATGCTCAATGCCAGCGGCGACACCACGCCGCAGGACGCCAAGTTGGCGTGGTGGGGCGAGGAACTGCGCAGCTGGGACGCGCAGCGCTCGCGGCATCCGCTGGGGCGTGTGCTGGAGCCGGTACGTGCGCCATGGCCACAGTTGGCCGACGCGCTGCCTGGGCTGATCGACGCGCGCGATCGTCCTGCGGATGCAGCGCAGGCACGCAAGGCATTGGCGCAGTACGCCGCTGCGGTGGCAGCGGTGGAGGCGGCGATGTTCAATAGCAAGCCGTCGCCGGCAGCTGCCGAGGCGGTGGTCACGCAGATGCTGGCCCTGCGCGTGCAGGAACAAGCGGCCGCACTGCCGCAGTCCTTCAGCAATGAAATGGAATGGGACAAGGCGCTGCAGGCAGGCTGGCCCTCGCGCGTGGCCGGGCCCCGTCCGCGCCGGGTCTATGCGGTACTGGCCCGTGGCCGCCAGCAGGCACGCATTCGTGGCGGCGAGTACCAGCCAAGCCCGGCAGGCCTGCTGTGGCGCAGCTGGTGGGCTGCGCGGGGCTGAGTAGTCCGCGAGCTAGGCGGCTTACGCTGCTCCTGTAGAGCCGAGCCATGCTCGGCTGAGGCGCTACCGGTGAAACTCCTGCCGAGCATGGCTCGGCACTACAGGTGGAGCTCTTGCCGAGCCATGCTCGGCACTGCGCTCCCTCCCTTGCGCCGAAGGCGTAGGGGAGGGCTGGGGAGGGGTGCTTTGTGCTGTTGATCCATGAGCTTCGCGGCTTACGCCGCTCCCACAAGCAGTGCTGGGAATGCCCTTGTAGAGCCGAGCCATGCTCGGCTGAGGCTCTACCGGTGAAGCCCTTGCCGAGCATGGCTCGGCACTACAGGTGAAGCTTCTGCCGAGCATGGTTCGGCGTTACCGTTCGTTGGCTTTATTTGCCGCGTTCCAGCACCAGCAGCGGGTCGATGCGGGTGTCGAACCAGTTCATGCCCCAGTGCAGGTGCGGGCCGGTCGCTCGGCCGGTTGCACCCACCGCGGCGATGTTCTGCCCTTGCTCGATCCTGTCACCAACCTTCACGTCGATCCGCGACAGGTGCAGGAAGTTGGAGCTGATACCAAAGCCATGGTCCAGTACCAAGGTGCCGCCGGTGAGGTACAGGTCGGGGTTGGCGAAGGTGACGATGCCTGCCGCCGGCGCTTTCACCGGGGTGCCGGTGGGTACGGCGATATCCATGCCGGAGTGGCCGCTGCCCGGTTGCCCGTTGTAGACGCGGGCATTGCCGAAGCGGCCGCTGATGCGGCCCTGCACCGGCCAGATGAAGGTCTGGGTGAAGTCGGTGCGGTTGTCGTCACGCTTGCGCGATTCGGTCACCAACGCCTGTTCGCGGGCGATGCGCTCGGCAATTGCCGGTGGCGGATTCACCGTCTTCGGCGGCACGCCGTTGACGCGTTCCACCGGCCAGTCACGCGGGCTCACCGTGATCGACACGGTTTCGCTGCCGCCATCCGGGCGCTGTACCTGTACCTGCAGCGGGCCCTTTTCGTCGCGACCGATGCCGAACACCACGCTGCCATAGCCGCTCACCCGCAGCTCGCGACCGCCGTAGCGGACCGAGCTGCCGGCCGGCACCTTGCCGATTACCAAGGCGCCCTGCGAGGTGCTGGCGGGGAATACGACGCGGTTGTCGAGCAGGTTGCCGATGCCGTCCTGGGCCTGCGCGCTGGGCGCAGGCAACAGCGGCGCTGCCAGCAGCAGCGCGCCCATCATCAAGACAGCACGCATCAGCGGTCGTAGGTCATGCGCTGGCCGGCCGGTGCGCCGACCAGCTTGCTGCCGTCCCATACCTGCTGGCCGTTCACCCAGGTGGAGGCGATGCGCGACTGGAAGGTGGTGCCTTCAAACGGGGACCAGCCGCACTTGGACAGCACGTCCTCGCGCTTGACCGTGAACGGTACGTCCTCGACCAGTACCAGGTCAGCGAAGTAACCCTCACGCAGGAAGCCGCGTTCTTCCACGTCGAACAGCTGCGCCGGGGCATGGGCGAATTTCTGCACCACCTGTTCGCGGGTCAGCTTGCCTTCGTGCACGCGTTCCAGCACCGCGACCAGTGCGTACTGCACCAGTGGCAGGCCGGACGGTGCCTGCGCGTAGGGCTTCTGCTTCTCTTCCCAGGTGTGCGGGGCGTGGTCGGTGGCGAGTACGTCGAGCACGTCATCGGCCAGCGCGGCGGTGATCGCCTCGCGGTCGGACACTTCCTTGATCGCCGGGTTGCACTTGATCAGGTTGCCCTTGGTCGCATAGTCCGGGCGCGCGAAATGCAGGAAGTGCACGCAGGTCTCGGCGGTGATCTGCTTGCGGCTGCCGTCGGCGCGGATCAGTGGGCCTTTCTCGAACAGCGCCAGCTCATCGGCGGTGGAGATGTGCAGCACGTGCAGGCGGGTGCCGTGCTTGCGTGCCAGCGACATCGCCAGGCGGGTGGACTTGATGCAGGCTTCGCGCGAGCGGATGTCCGGGTGCATGTCCGGGGTCAGCGCGTCGCCGTACTTTTCCTGGAAGGCCTTCAGGTTGGCGTCGATCATCGGCGTGTCTTCGCAATGCGTGATGATCGGCGTGGGGCATTCGCGGAAGATCGCGTCCAGGGTTTCCGGGTTGTCGACCAGCATGTTGCCGGTGGATGCGCCCATGAACACCTTCACGCCCGGCGCCTTCTTCGGGTCGAGCACGCGGATGGCTTCCAGGTTGTCGTTGCTGGCGCCGTGGTAGAAACCGTAGTTGGCCCAGGCGCGGCCCTTGGCCAGTTCGTACTTGGCTTCCAGGATGGTCGAATCCAGGGTCGGCGGGTTGGTGTTGGGCATGTCCATGAAGCTGGTCAGGCCACCGGCAACCGCTGCTGCCGACTCGCTGGCGATGTCACCCTTGTGGGTCAGGCCCGGCTCGCGGAAGTGAACCTGGTCGTCGATCATCCCCGGCAGCAGCCAGCGCCCGGCCGCGTCCACCACCTGCTCGCCTTCGCGCGGGGTCAGGCCGCTGCCGATCTGCGCGATACGGTCGTTTTCGATGCGCAGGTCACCGTCGAAGGTGCGGCCTTCGTTGACCATGCGGGCATTGCGGATAAGCGTGGATGACATGTCAGTGTTTTCCTGTACAGCGGCAAGAAGGGGAATCGGCGCGCTCCGGGACCGGATCCAGCCCGCCCGGGTGGAACGGGTGGCAACGCCCCAGTCGGCGCAGGGTAAGCCAACACCCCCGTAGCGGCCCGTGTATACGGATCGCGTCCATGGAGTATTCCGAGCAACTGGGATAGAAACGACAGCGCGGCCCGAGCAGGGGGCTGATGAAGCGCTTGTAGGAGCGCAGTACGGCAATGAGGAGGCGGCCGATCACCGGTAAATGATAAGCCACTTGGCAAGCGAGCAGGATTTGTCGCAGGATGCGGGATGGCGCCGGTAAAGACTACGTGCTTTCCGCCGCCAGCCAGGGGCGATGGCGCGCCTGGTTACGTTCCGAACTGCGCGAAACGGTCCGGTGACGCCACCGGACCGGTACTGCACGGGTCGGGCATCCGTTCACATACGGTGCCCGGCGCGGTTGCTGCTGCTGGTCGGGTAGGCTATAAAGGCCCGCTTTCCCGGGCCCCGGGGGAAACAAGGAAGAGCGTTTCGTGGCTGCTAAAAAACCTGCAAAAAAGGCCGTCAAGGTCGCCAAGAAAACCGCCAAACCTGTAGTCAAGAAGGCGGCGTCCAAGCCGGTTGCAAGCAAGCCGGTCGCCAAGGCTGCCAAGCCGGCAGCGAAGAAGGCGCCCGCCACCAAGGCGGTTGCCAAGAAAACGCCAGTCAAGAAGGCGGCTGCTACCAGCAAGCCCGTAGCCAAGAAGGCTGCGGTTAAGACGGTAGTCGCTAAAAAGGCCGCCCCTCCTGCCAACAAGGCCGCGGTCAAAAAGGTGACCAAGCCGGTTGCCGCGCCAGTTGCCAAGAAAGCAGCTGCGCCGGTTGCCAAGGCCACCAAGCCCGTTGCCAAGCCTGTCGTCAAGAAGGTGGCCGAACCTGTAGCCACCAAAACGCTCAAGACTCCTGCAAAACCCGTGGTCAAGTCCGTACCGAAGCCAGCTGCAAAGCCGGCGGCGGCCAAGTCTGTCCCGGTCGAAGTCGCCAAGACGGCCCCAGCTCCGGCACCTGTGCCGGCCGCTGCCAAGCCGGCCCCAACGGCCAAGGCCCCGCAATCCAAGAATCCCGTGCCTGTTTCGAAATCCAACGTCAAAACTCCCGTCAAATCCACCGCTCCTGTCGCCGTCCGTCCAGTGGGCAAGGTTGCAGTTGCTGTAACCGCGCGTTCGACCGCTCCGGCACCGCGCAGCAAGTACAAGGTTGTCGAATACGACACCGATGAGGCCACCGGCCGTCCGATCCTGCCCGCCGGCTACAAGCCCAGTGCAGATGAGGAGTACATGAGCACGCTGCAGCAGGAGTATTTCCGCCAGCGCCTGTTGAACTGGCGTGCGGACCTGGTCGAGGAATCGAAGCAGACCATCGAAAACCTGCGCGACGAAGTGCGTGACATCGGCGATGAAGCCGAGCGTGCCACCCGCGAGACTGAGAACTCGCTGGAACTGCGTACCCGCGACCGCTACCGCAAGCTGATCGGCAAGATCGACAGCACGCTCAAGCGTCTGGAAGCCGGTGATTATGGCTTCTGCGTCGATACCGGCGAAGACATTGGTCTGGATCGCCTGGAAGCCCGTCTCACCGCCGAGCGCACGATTGATGCGCAGGAGCGTTGGGAGCACCTGCAGAAGCAGCAGGGCGACTGATCTACGCGTTTGCTGTACCCGAAAACCCCGCTGCGGCGGGGTTTTCTTTTTGGGAGAAAACCATGTCCTTAGAAACCCATATGCGTCGCGCGCTGGCCCTGGCCCGCGACAACATCGCCGCCGGCGGGCGTCCGTTCGGCGCCGTGCTGGTCAAGGACGGACAGGTGCTTGCCGAAGCGGCCAACAGCATCCACGCCAGCCATGACCCTACCGATCACGCCGAGATGCGCGCCATACGCCTGGCCAGCGCCGCGTTGGCCAGCCCGCGTCTGCAGGGTTGCGTGATCTATGCCAGCGGCCATCCCTGTCCAATGTGCCTGGCTGCGATGTATCTCAGCGGCATCGAGCAGGCCTGGTTTGCCTATGGCAACGAGGAAGGGCAGGCCTATGGGCTTTCCACCGCTGCGGTGTATCAGCGCCTGGCGCAGGGGCCGCAGGCGCCCGGGTCCGGTCTGCAGCAGCTGCGTCCGCAGGACGAGCGGGGGCTGTATGCCGAATGGGCTGCAGCGCAGTAGCGCGAGACGGGTTGTTCAGTGCGCCGCGATGGCGCGCTGCAGGCGCTCCACGTAGCGCTCAAAATGCTCACCCAGGTCCGCCTTGTCCGGGTGCCGCAGCCATAGCAGTTGCAGGCCGTCCATCATCGACACCAGCTCGGCGGCAATCTGCGCGGGATCGACGGTGGCGAGGATATCGCCGGCCTGCTGGGCATGCCGCACGCTGCGCGTGATCAGCTCCAGCATCAGCGCGGCGCGTTGATGGAACCAGGCTTGGGCGGGGTGGTCTTGGCTCAGGCTTTCAGCGTTGAGCAGCGAAAATGCCTTGATGACGCCGGGGATCGAGGTGTTGGCGCGGTTCACCACGCGCAGCTGTTCCAGCAGCACCGGCCACGGCAGCGGCGGCCCGGCAGCCGCTTGCTCCAATGTCAGGCCCTGCGTGAGGCCGGGCAGCCGTGGGCTGCGTTGATCGCGCATGTCCAGCACCGCCAGCAGCATGTCGGTCTTGCTGGGGAAGTAATGCAGCAGGCCTGGCAAGGTCAGCCCGACCTGGGCGGCCACTTCGCCGATGGATGCATTGCTGTAGCCGTCGCGCGCGAATACCTGCATTGCCGCGTCCAGGATCTGTTGGCGCCGCCTGTCGCCCTTCGGCGAGCGTCGGCGTGCCTGCGTAGTGCGCGATGACGTGGGTAGCGGGGTGGCCAAAAGCGTGGCTCGCAAGGGCGGTTGCTGCGCAGTGTAAGCGCGCCTGCGTCGTTTGCTGCAAGCCACAAAGCTGTACCCCTGTCACAGTTTTTGACAAACCTACCAACAGCTAGGTTTACTGCGGCCGCGTCACCGGATCGGCTGCTGGCGGATTGCCAGCCAGCCAACTGATCGCCTGCCTGCGAATGAGCATGAAGGGCATCGCGCAGGCGTCTTGCCCACCCGACCACTGCATCGCCGGCCGTGCCGACCGACGCAACTGGCAGGCCTGCGAACGAAGGACAAGCAAGCACAAAGGGGGCGGCAGGAGGCAATAGCGGGGTGATCACTTGGGTGATCGCGCGTAAGCGGTATGTGAGCGGGCGGTGGCTGCGCTGGCATCGGCCTCTCTCCATCAATCTGGGAGGGCAAGACAATGAAGAAGTGCTGTAAAGGCAGGCGCTGCACCGTCATCAACGCGATGGTGTTGGGCAGCTGCCTGGGCTTTTTCGCGACATCGGCCAGTGCAGAAGCCGTCGAGGCGTCCGCCACTGTGGAGGCCGGCGAAACACGCGATGCAGGGCAGCAGGGTGAGGTGGTCACCGCTGCAGCCCTAGAGGGAGCCGCTACCGTCGATGCGGCCAAACAGGCGCTACCCGACGTCGGCCAGCAAACGCCGGCACAACCGACCTGCCACAACTACGACGAATTCGTCAGCCGCGGTTCCGAATCGCCCATCATCACCACCTGCGAAACCCTGTCGCCGACGCTGCTGGGCCTGCGGCCCAAGCTCTACGACAAGGGTTGGATGTTCATGGGTTTCTACAGTGCATCGGAAACCTACGATCTGCGTGGCCAGGAAGCCCGCCCACAGATGTACAACGGCCAGCGGCCGAGCTTCAGCGGCACCCTGGTGACCATCACCACCTACGATCTGTCGCGACTGGGCTGGTGGTGGGACCGCTCACAGCTGACCTTCGAAGCCAATAGCTGGCGTACCGTCTATCGCGATTCCGGCCTGAATGATGATCTGTCGGTGGCGCAGCTGTCGGTGCAGCAGGAGTTCGCCAAGGGCCGGGTGCGTATTCAATACGGCTACTACGGCATGCTGGGTCAGTTCGTTGGTCTGTTCCTGGGTGCCAGTACGGCGTCCTCGGCGCTGGGCCCGACCAGCATCATCCCCAACCTGGCCGGCATGGCGGCGTTCAAGCCGGTGCCCGGCTTCGACATCCGCCTGTATTCCAAGGATGGCCGCTTCTACGACCACTTCGGTGTGGCGCGCTCGCAGAGCCCGGACGGGTTTCTGGCTGACAGCAAGGAAAACCCGTCAGGCTTGAAGTGGAGCGTGGACGGTGCAAAGCCGATCTACGTCAATGAAATCGGCTACCGGGTGGCGTCCAGCGCCGATACCCGCATGACCTGGATCCGCCAGGGCAGCCTGTACAACCGCACGCGGTACAACGATTTCAGCAAGCCCGCGCAGAAAGGCCAGAACCACGCCTACTACCTGATCGCCGATTACCAGTTCACCCAGCCCGACAAGTCAATGCCCTACCGCGGCTGGTACTTCAACGTGAAAGGCAATTACGCGGCGCCGGAGCACAACATTTTCAGTTCCGACTATGCGCTGACGCTGTACAGCCTGGCGCCGTTTGCCTCGCGCCCGGGTGACATGGTGTCCATCGGCTATACCCGCAACGAGGTCAGCAAGGACGCGGTGAACTACCTGCGCAGCTTGGGCATGGACCCGGTGCGTTTCAGTTCCAGTAGCTCGCTGTCGTATGCGTTGCGTGCGGCGCGCGGCATCTACTGGGTCAATACCCTGAGCTATACGCGCAACCCGGTGATCACCCAGCAGCACCCGGACGCGATGAACCTGCAAAGCCAATTGACGTTCTCGTTCTGAACCGGCCGCGGCGATTGCATTGGCCGTGGCATTGGCACCTCGGCAGACAGTCGCCACTGAACCGGCGGTCATTGCTGGCCCCGCGGTTGCGGTGCGCAGGCAATCGCGCGCCCGGCAAACCCATCGCAACTTTCACACAAGCTGCGCCCCGCGACTGCGTCGGCGCCATAAGGAGATCCGCATGGCAACACTGCACAGAACGCAACACCTGGCGCCGATGGTGGCCGGCATCATGCTGGCGCTGGCCCTGACAGCCACGGCACAGGCAAAGGAACTGCCCAAGCTGGGCCAAGCCCCGCTGCAGCAGCTGGTAGCGGCACTGACCGTGGAAGAGAAGATCGCTCTGGTCACCGGCCAGGGCATGGTTTTCCCCGGTTTGCCGGATGACATGCAGGCGCCGGTGGTGGGCGCCATCGAGGACCACGTGCCCGGTGCCGCCGGCGCCACGGTAGCGGTGCCGCGGCTTGGCATTCCCTCGCTGGTGCTGTCTGATGGCCCGGCCGGTGTGCGTATCAACCCGACCCGCAAGAATGCGCCGGGCAAAACCTTCCATGCCACGGCCTTCCCGATCGGCAGTGCGTTGGCCAGCAGCTGGGACACGGCCCTGGTACGCGAGGTGGGGTCGGCCATCGCCGACGAGGCCGCTGCCTACGCCATCGATGTGATGCTCACCCCGGCGATGAACATCCATCGCTATCCGTTGGGTGGGCGCAATTTCGAGTACTACTCGGAAGACCCGGTGGTGACCGGCGAGACTGCAGCGGCGCTGGTGCAGGGCCTGCAGGACCGCGGTGTCGGCGCCTCGGTGAAACACTTTGCGGTGAACAACCACGAGTGGAACCGCAACACCATCAATGCGCGGGTGGATGAGCGGGCATTGCGCGAGATCTACCTCAAGGGCTTTGCGATCGCGATGCACAAAGGGCAGCCGTGGACGGTGATGTCCAGCTACAACAAGCTCAACGGTAGCTACACCTCGGAAAGTACGTGGCTGCTGAGCGACGTGCTGCGCACGCAATGGGGCTACCAGGGCCTGGTGATGACCGACTGGTTCGGCGGCAAGGATGCAGTTGCACAGATGCGTGCCGGCAACGAGCTGTTGATGCCCGGCACCGGCAGCCAGCGCAAGGTGCTGAGTGCGGCGCTGGCCGATGGCACGCTGGATGAGCGCGTGCTCGACCGCAACGTGACGCGGGTGCTGGAGCTGGTGCTGCGCAGCCACGCATTCAAACAGGCGCCACATTCGGACGCACCGGACCTGCGTGGCAATGCGACGATCTCGCGGCGTGCCGCAACCCAGGGCATGGTGCTGCTCAAGAACGATGCTGCGACCCTGCCACTGGCGGCGGCTTCGCGGCTGGCGATACTCGGCCATGGCAGTTACGAGGTGATCACCGGCGGCACCGGCAGTGGCGACGTCAACAAGGCCTATGCAATCCCGTTGGCGCAGGGTCTGCAGAATGCAGGCTTCAGCAATGCCGCAGGCTTGGGCGAACGCTACGCCAGCTACATTGCCGAGCAGACGCCGAAGCTGCCGACCACATTGTGGTACCTGCCCAAGGCGCGGGTCCCGGAACGGGCCGTGGATGCGAACGAACTTGCGCAACTGGCGCGACAGCGGGATGTCGCCGTGGTCACCATCGGCCGCGGCTCAGGCGAGTTTGTAGACCGCAAGCTGGAGAACGATTTCCAGCTCAGCGACGCCGAGCGCGCGTTGCTGCAGGCTACTTCCACGGCGTTTCATGCGCAGGGCAAGAAGGTCGTGGTGGTGCTCAATATCGGCGGAGTGATGGAAACGGCAAGCTGGAGGGATCTTGCCGATGCGATCCTGCTGGCCTGGCAGCCCGGCCAGGAAGCCGGCAACGCGGTAGCCGATGTGTTGTCCGGCGCGGTGAACCCGTCCGGCAAGCTGACCGATACCTTCGCCATCAACCTGGCCGATTACCCTGCCGCCGAGGGCTTCCCCGGCAAGGTGCTGCTAGGCCCGGACCCCAACGCAAAATCCCTCTTTGGCGAGATCGCGCGCGAGGCCGAGGTGGAATACCGCGACAGCATCTGGGTGGGCTACCGCCATTTCGATACACGCAAGGTGGACGTGGCCTATCCGTTCGGGTTTGGCCTGTCCTACACCGACTTCGGCTATAGCGACCTGAAGGTGGAGGCGGGTGCGCAGGGGCCGGTACGCGCCAGCGTGAAGGTCACCAATACCGGCAGGGTGGCCGGGCGCGAGGTCGCGCAGGTCTATGTCTCGGCACCGGCATCATTGCTGCAGAAGCCGGCGCAGGAGTTGCGGGCCTTCGCAAAAACCACGTTGTTGCAGCCCGGGCAGTCGCAGGTGCTGCAGTTCCAGATAGAGGGCAAGGACCTGGCCTCGTTCAATCCAGAGCTGGGCCGCTGGGTGGCGGACAAGGGGCGTTACAGCCTGCGGGTAGGGGCTTCGTCGCGCGATATCCGTGCGCAGCAGAGCTTCGACAAGGCCGAAGCCAGCAACTACACGCCGTGAGGCGTCCGGTTGGCTGAAGGTGATTGCCGGGGCCGGTTTCAGTGCCGGCCCCGGTGATGATTACAGATCCTGCAGGTTGTCCAGCTTGCGCAGCTGCGGTGCTTTCCAAGCGGTGATGGCGGCAACGCCCAATACCGCGCAGCCGCCGATCACCACCGCAGGCACCAGACCCAGCAGTCGCGCCATGCTGCCACCGTAGAACGCGCCCAGTTCGTTGGATGAGCTGATGAAGATGCCGTTGATCGAGGAGACGCGGCCGCGCATGTCGTCGGGCGTCACCAACTGCATGATGGTTGAGCGCACCACTACCGACACGCCATCGCAGGCGCCGTAGAACAGCAGGATGGCCGCCGACAGCCAGAAACTCTGCGACAGGCCAAAGGCGATCACGCACAGGCCGAAGCCGGCCACCGCAAACAGCAATACCCGGCCAGCATTGCGGCGCAGCGGATGTCGGGCCAGCCACAGGCCCACGCAGATCGAGCCCAGCGCAGGTGCCGCGCGCAGGATGCCCAGTCCTTCCGGGCCGTAGTGCAGGATTTCCTGGATGAAGGCCGGCAGCATCGCCACCACCCCGCCAAGCAGTACCGAAAACATGTCCAGCGCCATCGCGCCGAGCATGATCTGGTTGGACAGCACGAAACGGGCACCTTCGGCGATGCTGGCGAAGATAGGCGCGCGGCTCTGTGATGGCGCCGGTTCGCTGACCTTCAACGAGGCCAGTGCCGCCAGCGCCAGTACCGCCATGAACGCCGCCACGGCGTAGGACAGGCCTTTGCCGCCCACCGCGACCAGCACGCCACCGACGGCCGGGCCAAGCACCATGCCGGTCTGGAAAACGACGGTGCCAAAGCCGGCCCCGCGCGCGAACTGCTCGCGTGCCAATACACGCGCGAACAGTGCGTTGTAGACCGGTGACAGGAAGGCCCGCACCATGCCGGTCAGCGCTACCGCCAGATAGATCGGCCAGACGCCTTTGACCGGCAGCCAGCCGGTAGCTACGGCAACCAGCATAAGGGCGGTGGCGATCAGCCCCAGGCAGGCGGTCATGCCCAGCTTGCGGCGCGGCAGGTGGTCGACCAGATAGCCGGCAAACGGCGCCACGCAGAAGTAGGGCAGCACTTCGGCCAGGCCGATCAGGCCCAGCGAAAACGGATTGCGGGTGACTTCATAGATATGCCAGCCGACTGTGACCGCGACGATCTGGTAGGACAGCATGCCGGCAATGCGGTACAGCAGCAGCCGGGTGAAGCCGGGCTGGCGCAGCAGTTCGGCGATGGAGCCGGTGTTGCTCACTGCCTGGCTTGGGCGGTATCGCGAATGAAGGCCAGCATGGCGGCCAGGCCGTTGCTGCGGGTCGGCGACAGATGCTTGGCAAGGCCGATGGCGGACACGTAATCCGGATCGGTGGCCAGGATCTCGGCGGCCGAGCGGCCGGAGTACACGCGCAGGGCCAGGTAGATCAGGCCCGAGACAATGGCCGAATCGCTGATGGCATGGAACACAAGCTTGTCGGCGTCACCTTCGGGCACGATCCAGACCATGGACTGGCAGCCGAGCAGGCGGTTTTCCTCAGTCTTCCATTCTTCTGGAAGCGCGGGCAGCTTGCGACCGAGGTCGATCAGGTACTGGTAACGCTCGGACCAGTCACCGAAGAAGGAGAACTCCTCGGCAATGGCGGCCTGGGCTTCGGCGGGGGTGGGTTCGAGCGGGAAGGGGGAGTTGATCATTGTGGGTCCTGTGCTTGGCCGGTCGCCTTGCTGGCGATGGGCCTTGGAGTGGGGTGCTGGGAGGTCTCCCTCACCCCAACCCCTCTCCCGGTGGGAGAGGGGCTCAGTGCGCCGCGAGCCGGCGCCATGTGTGCAATTGCAGCTTCCGCTTTAGCCCCTCTCCCCCCGGGAGAGGGGTTGGGGAGAGGGTGAGGCGAGGCGGCGAAAGGAGGCCTCAGCCCCGCTTCCAGCGCACACCCTGCGGGGTGTCTTCCAGCACGATGTTCTCCGCAGCCAGCTGGTCGCGGATGGCATCGGCGCGGGCGAAGTCGCGGGCCTGCTTGGCGGCGATGCGTTCGTCGATCAGCGCCTGGATGCGGGCGTCGTCGCCGGCCTCGGCGCCGCGACCGAACCATTCGGCCGGTGCCTGCTGCAGCAGGCCCAGGGCCAGGCCGGCACCCAGCAGCTCGCGCTTCAGGCGTGCCTTGTCCTCGATGGACTCGGCCTTGCGCGCCTCGCTGGCGATGCGCGCCACTTCAGCCAAGGCCAGCGGCGTGTTGAGGTCGTCTTCCAGCGCCGCCTCGACACCAGCCGGAATCGCAGCTTCGGCATTCACTTCGACCAGGTCGCGCAATGTGCCGTACAGGCGGTCCAGGGTACGCACCGACTGTTCGATCAGCGTATCGGACCAGTCCAGCGGCTGCCGGTAGTGGGCCGACAGCAATGCATAGCGCAGCGCTTCCGGCGGATGCTTGCGCACCAGGTCGTGCACGCGCTCGATATTGCCGACCGACTTGCTCATCTTGGCGCCGCCAAAGTTGAGCATGCCGTTGTGCAGCCAGAAGCGGGCGAAGGTCTGCCCGCCATGGGCGCAGACACTCTGGGCGATCTCGTTCTCGTGGTGCGGGAACTGCAGGTCGACGCCGCCGGCGTGGATGTCGATGGTCGGGCCCAGGTGCGCGGCGGCCATCGCCGAGCACTCGATATGCCAGCCCGGGCGGCCACGGCCCCAGGGCGATTCCCAGCCCGGCAGGTCGTCGCTGGAAGGCTTCCACAGTACGAAATCGCCGGCTTCACGCTTGTAGGGGGCAACCTCGACGCGCGCACCGGCCAGCATTTCTTCCGGATCGCGGCGCGAAAGCTTGCCGTAATCGGCGAAGCTGCTGACCGAGAACAGCACGTGACCCTCGGCGGCATAGGCATGGCCGTTGGCGATCAGCTGCTCGATCATGGCGATGATCTGCGGGATATGCGCGGTGGCTTCGGGTTCGATATCCGGCGGCACCACGCCCAGTGCGGTCATGTCCTCGCGGTAGGCGGCGGCAAAACGGTCGGTTATGGCCGAGATCGGCACGCCCTGATCCTTGGCCGCGGCATTGATCTTGTCGTCAACGTCGGTGATGTTGCGGGCGTAGCGCAGATTGCCGTAGCGCCGGCGCAGCATGTCGGCCAGCACCCCGAACACCACCGGGCCGCGCGCATTGCCGATATGTACATAGTTGTAGACCGTGGGGCCGCACACATACAGGGTGGGGGCGGCGGGGTCGAGCGGAGCAAACGGCTCCAGCTGCCGCGTCAGGTTGTTGTGCAGGCGCAGGGTCATGGCAATCCGGGGGTAAGCGAACCTGACAATTCTAGCGGCCCGGGCCGGGCGGGGCATCCCCGGGCTGGGCAATACGCGTACGGATGGGTAATGTTCAGGCCCGGGGCAGCTGTGCTGCCTACACTAGTACCCACTGCCCGCGACCAGCCTTAGCCAAACTTTTGATGAAACCTGCTCCATTGCTGTCGATGATCTGCCTGTTGGCTGGCGCCGCTGTGCCCGCGCTTGCGCAGGAACCGGAGCAGCGCAATCGCGTGGTGATCATGGAAAACGTGCGCTACGACTACGCGCAGGTGCTCAACGTCGAGCCGGTGTTCCAGACCCTGCGCGCAAGCCGCACCGAGGAACACTGCGAGCCGGTGTCCACCCGCACGCTGGCGCCGGTGCAGGTCAAGGGTGAAGAAGACAAGGGCGGGTTCCGCCGCTTCTGGGACTCGGTGCGCGGCATTTTCAGCCACCAGGAAGGCCAGGAAGAAGAAATGGCGGTTGCACCGCAGGGCGGTGGCGGCTCAGCCGCGCTGCTGACCCCGGAATGCAAGATCGTGGAAGTGGGGCGCGAGTTCCGCCGGCCCATCGCCTACGACGTGGACTACGTCTACAAGGGCATCAAGTTCCGCTCGCGGCTGCCCGAAGACCCCGGCAACCGGCTCAAGCTGCGGGTGTCGATTACCCCGGATATCGGCCAGACACCGCCTGCCGCCACCAGCGGCCCGTGATGTTGCGCCGCGACACTTGCACAGGCCTGACCTGCGTGCGAGTATGGCTGACGATGAAAGCCACCAGCTTCCAGCACGAAAGCAGCACCGCCCGGATGGCCTCCGGCATGACGTCGCGTGCCCGCCGACCGGAATCCCACATAATCGCTGGGTGACCGGAGCTTCGTGCTGTCTGTTCGGAAAACCCAGCCCAGGCTGGGTTTTTTCGTTTCTGGTTCGCTAAAAGTTTCAAACGCAATGAGTCGCGCATTAGCGCATCCGCCCACCGGCGACGGTGGTTTTCCGCAATAAAGGAAGGATCGATGTCTCTGAAGCACTTTTTGAACACCCAGGACTGGAGCCGCGCCGAGCTCGACGCGCTGCTCACCCAGGCAGCGTTGTTCAAGCAGAACAAGCTGGGTGATGACCTGAAGGGCAAGTCGATCGCCCTGGTGTTCTTCAACCCGTCCATGCGTACCCGCACCAGCTTCGAGCTGGGCGCGTTCCAGCTGGGCGGGCATGCCGTGGTGCTGCAGCCGGGCAAGGATGCGTGGCCGATCGAGTTCAACCTCGGCACCGTGATGGACGGTGATACCGAAGAGCACATCGCCGAAGTGGCCAAGGTGCTGGGCCGGTACGTCGACCTGATCGGCGTGCGTGCGTTCCCGAAATTCGTGGACTGGAGCAAGGACCGCGAAGACCAGGTGCTCAAGAGCTTTGCCAAGTATTCGCCGGTGCCGGTCATCAACATGGAGACCATCACCCATCCGTGCCAGGAGCTGGCGCACATCATGGCGCTGCAGGAACATTTCGGCACCAGTGACCTGCGCGGCAAGAAATATGTGCTGACCTGGACCTACCACCCCAAGCCGCTGAACACCGCCGTGGCCAACTCGGCGCTGACCATCGCCACCCGCATGGGCATGGACGTGACCCTGCTGTGCCCGACCCCGGATTACATCCTGGACGAGCGCTACATGGGCTGGGCCGAGCAGAACGTGGCCGAGAGCGGCGGTTCGCTGCAGGTCAGCCACGACATCCGCAGCGCCTATACCGGCGCCGATGTGGTCTACGCCAAGAGCTGGGGCGCGCTGCCGTTCTTCGGCAACTGGGAGCCGGAAAAGCCGATCCGCGACCAGTACCAGCACTTCATCGTCGACGAAGCCAAGATGGCGCTGACCAACAACGGCGTGTTCAGCCACTGCCTGCCGCTGCGCCGCAACGTCAAGGCCACCGATGGCGTGATGGATTCGCCGCAATGCATTGCCATCAACGAAGCCGAGAATCGTCTGCATGTGCAGAAGGCGATCATGGCCGCAGTGATCGGCAAGTAATGCTTTAGTCCCTCTCCCGCCGGGAGAGGGGGTGGGGTGAGGGTAGTGCTCCTTGCTCCAGATGCATCCTCCTATTCGCCAACCCCCTCCCCAACCCCTCTCCCGATGGGGGAGGGGCTCAAAGATCAAAAGCAGAGATTCCTTCCCCATGAGCAAAGACATCGTCCTCGCCTTCTCCGGCGGCCTCGACACCAGCTTCTGCGTGCCTTACCTGCAGGAGCGCGGCTACAACGTGCACACCGTGTTTGCCGACACCGGCGGCGTGGATGCCGAAGAGCGTGATTTCATCGAGAAGCGTGCCGCCGAGCTGGGTGTCACCAGCCACGTCACCGTCGATGGTGGCCCGGCCATCTGGTCCGGCTTCGTCAAGCCGTTCGTATGGGCCGGTGAGGGTTACCAGGGCCAGTACCCGCTGCTGGTGTCCGACCGTTACCTGATCGTCGACGCTGCGCTCAAGCGCGCCGCCGAGCTGGGCACCAACATCATCGCCCACGGCTGCACCGGCATGGGCAACGACCAGGTGCGTTTCGACCTGGCAGTGAAGGCCCAGGGCGACTACCAGATCGTCGCGCCGATCCGCGAAATCCAGAAAGAGCACACCCAGACCCGCGCCTACGAGCAGAAGTACCTGGAAGCGCGTGGCTTCGGCGTGCGTGCCAAGCAGCAGGCCTACACCATCAACGAGAACCTGCTGGGCCTGACCATGTCCGGCGGCGAGATCGACAAGTGGGAAGCTCCGGGCGAAGGCGCACGTGGCTGGTGCGCACCGCGCAGCGCCTGGCCGATCGAGCCGCTGACCGTCACCTTGAAGTTTGTCGAAGGCGAAGCCGTTGCCATTGACGGCAAGGCGCTGCCGGGTGAGCAGATCCTGGCCAAGCTCAACAAGCTGTTCGCCCAGTACGGCGTTGGCCGTGGTGTTTACACCGGCGACACCGTGATCGGCCTGAAGGGCCGCATCGTGTTCGAAGCCCCGGGCCTGGTCTCGCTGCTGGCCGCGCACCGCGCGCTGGAAGACACCGTGCTGACCAAGCAGCAGAACCGCTTCAAGCCGGAAGTGGCGCGCAAGTGGGTGGAGCTGGTGTACGAAGGCTTCTACCACGACCCGCTCAAGGCCGACATCGAAGCCTTCCTGAAGGCCTCGCAGGCCAAGGTGACCGGCGAAGTGGTGCTGGAAACCCGCGGCGGCCGCGTTGATGCAGTGGCCGTGCGTTCGGAGCACATCCTCAACGCCAAGGGCGCAACCTATGCACAGTCGGCGGACTGGGGCGTGGAAGAAGCCGAAGGCTTCATCAAGCTGTTCGGCATGAGCTCCACGCTGTACGCGCAGGTAAACCGCTGATTGCTTGATGCGTGATGCTTAAAGCCCCTCTCCCGCGTGCGGGAGAGGGGTTGGGGTGAGGGGAGCTTCTGCCTTCGTTTGTTTTGCTTCTTTGCTTTTGCATTCAGGAGCAAAAAAAGCAAAAAGCAAAAGCTCCCCCCATCCGCCCTTCGGGCACCTTCCCCCGCATGCGGGAGAAGGGAAGCCTTTCGATCATTGCTGTGATTACCTGCTGCCCACCATGACCAACCTGCTCCAATCCACCCTCGATCACCTGGAAAAGCTGGTGTCCTACGACACCCGCAATCCGCCGCGTGCCATCACCACCGGTGGCATCTTTGATTACCTGCGCGACAACCTGCCGGGCTTCAATGTCGAAGTGATCGACCACGGCGCCGGTGCGGTCAGCTTTTACGCGGTGCGCGGCAATCCCAAATATCTATTCAACGTGCATCTGGACACCGTGCCGGATTCCCCGCACTGGTCGGCCGATCCGCACGTGATGCGGCGCCTGGACGACCGCGTTGTCGGCCTCGGTGTCTGCGACATCAAGGGCGCTGCCGCTGCGCTGGTGGCTGCCGCCAATCTGACCGATGGCGATGCCGCGTTCCTGTTCTCCAGTGACGAAGAAGCCAACGACCCGCGCTGCATCGCTGCCTTCCTGGCGCGTGGCATCGCGTACGAAGCGGTGATCGTCGCCGAGCCGACCATGAGCGAAGCAGTGCTCGCGCACCGTGGCATCAGCTCGGTGCTGATGAAGTTCCAGGGCCGCGCCGGCCATGCTTCGGGCAAGCAGGACCCTTCGGCCAGTGCGCTGCACCAGGCCATGCGTTGGGGCGGCAAGGCGCTGGATCATGTCGAGTCGCTGGCGCATGCGCGCTTTGGTGGCCTGACCGGGCTGCGCTTCAACATCGGCCGCGTCGAAGGCGGCATCAAGGCCAATATGATCGCGCCTGAAGCCGAGCTGCGGTTTGGTTTCCGGCCGCTGCCGTCGATGGATATCGACGCGCTGCTGGGCACCTTCGCCAGCTTCGCCGAGCCGCAGGCGGCGCACTTTGAAGAAACCTTCCGTGGCCCCAGCCTGCCGTCCGGTGATATCGCCCGCGCCGAAGAACGCCGTCTGGCCGCGCGCGACATCGCCGATGAACTGGGCCTGCCGATCGGCAACGCGGTGGACTTCTGGACCGAGGCCTCGCTGTTCTCGGCCGGTGGTTACACAACCATGGTGTACGGCCCCGGTGATATCGCCCAGGCCCACACCGCCGATGAGTTCGTGACGCTGGAGCAGTTGCAGCGTTACGCCGAGTCGGTGCTCCAGATTTTGCAGCGCGGCGCCTGAGCCGCGCGTGGCCCGGCGGCCCGCCGCCGGCTTCTTTTCGTGACCCGCAGGGTCGCTACGTAGATACAAGCAATGTCCCCAGCCATGCAGCCGCACCGCCAGACCCGCCAGACCATTGTCCGCCTGCTTTCGAGCATGGCCAGTGCGAAGGAAATCAGCCAGTACCTCAAGCGCTTTTCGCAGCTTGATGCCAAGCGTTTTGCCGTGGTCAAGGTCGGTGGCGCGGTGTTGCGCGACGATCTGGAAGCGCTGACGTCGTCGCTGTCCTTCCTGCAGGAAGTTGGCCTCACCCCGATCGTGCTGCACGGCGCCGGCCCGCAGCTGGATGCCGAGCTGTCCGCTGCCGGCATCGAGAAGCAGACCATCGACGGCCTGCGCGTTACTTCGCCGGAAGCCTTGGCGATCGTGCGCAAGGTGTTCCAGCAGTCCAACCTGAAACTGGTTGAAGCCCTGCAGCAGAACGGTGCGCGCGCGACCTCGATCACCGGCGGCGTGTTCGAGGCCGAGTACCTGGATCTGGATACCTACGGCCTGGTTGGTGAGGTGAAGAAGGTCAATCTGGCGCCGATCGAAGCCAGCCTGCGCGCAGGCTCGATTCCGGTGATCACCAGCCTGGGCGAAACCCCGAGCGGGCAGATCCTCAACGTCAACGCTGATTTCGCCGCCAATGAACTGGTGCAGGAACTGCAGCCGTACAAGATCATCTTCCTGACCGGCACCGGCGGTCTGCTGGACGAGGAGGGCAAGCTGATCGACTCGATCAATCTGTCCACCGAATACGACCAGCTGATGCAGCAGCCGTGGATCCACGGCGGCATGCGGGTCAAGATCGAGCAGATCAAGGACCTGCTGGATCGCCTGCCGGAGGAATCTTCGGTGTCGATCACGCGTCCGGCCGACCTGGCCAAGGAGCTGTTCACGCACAAGGGTTCGGGCACGTTGGTGCGCCGTGGCGAGAAGGTGTTGAAGGCCACGTCCTGGGATCAGCTCGATACCGCACGCCTGAAAACACTGATCGAGTCGAGCTTCGGCCGCACCCTTGTGCCGGATTATTTCGAGAAGACCAAGCTGCTGCGCGCCTACGTCAGTGAGAACTATCGCACTGCGGTGGTGCTTACCGATGAGGCGGAAGGCGTGTACCTGGACAAGTTCGCCGTGCTTGATGACGCGCAGGGTGAAGGCCTGGGCCGCGCGGTGTGGAACGTGATGCTGGAAGAAACCCCGCAGCTGTTCTGGCGTTCGCGCAATGGCAACCCGGTCAATCATTTCTATTATTCCGAGTCGGACGGCTGCTACAAGCTCGACCACTGGAAGGTGTTCTGGTTCGGTGCCAACGATTTCGACAGCATCAAGGGCTACGTCGCGCATTGCGGCGAGCGCAAGCCGAGCCTGCAGGGGTGAGTACCGACCTGGCCAGCGCCGGACATTGGGGGCAGGTGCCGATCCTGAAAGGCCGGCACGTCACCCTGGAGCCATTGCAACTTGCCCACGTACCGGCATTGCAGCGCGCCTTGGGCGACGGTGAGCTGTCGCGTTGCTGGTACACCAACGTGCCAACGCCCGAGCACGCCGGCCACTACGTGGTGGCTGCATTGGAGGCCCAGGCGCAGGGCCGCGTGTTGGCCTTCGTGGTCAGGGACGCCAATGGCGAAGTGGTCGGCAGTACGCGTTACTACGCGCTTGAAGCCGACGTGCCGCGCCTGAACATCGGCTACACCTGGTACAGCCCGCGCGTGCAGCGCAGCGGGCTGAACACCGAGGCCAAGCGCCTGTTGCTGCACCATGCTTTCGAAACCCTTGGCTGCATCAGCGTCGGTTTCGAGACCAGCTGGTTCAACCACGCTTCGCGCACCGCCATTGCCCGCCTTGGCGCGAAGCAGGACGGCGTACTGCGCAGCCACAAGCGTCACGCCGACGGATCGCGCCGCGACACCGTGGTGTTCTCCATCATCGACACGGAATGGCCGGCGGTGAAAGCCCACCTGCAGTTCCTTCTGGATTCGCATAAATGACTGACAAAAAATTCTCGGTAGGCATTGTTGGCGCGCGCGGTTACACCGGCGCCGAGCTGATCCGCTTGTTGGCCGCGCACCCGCGTATCGAACTTGCGTTCGTGTCCTCGCGTGAGCTGGACGGGCAGCGTGTGGCAGACCACAACGATGCGTATGCCGGCGAGCTGCGTTACGAAAGCCTCGGCCCGGACGCGGTTGCCGGCAAGGGCGTGGATGCGGTGGTGCTGGCGTTGCCCAATGGCAAGGGCGAACCCTTTGTTGCAGCATTGGATGCACACAAACCCGATACGGTGATCGTCGATCTGTCGGCCGACTACCGTTTCGACAACAGCTGGTACTACGGCCTGCCGGAACTGACCCGCGCGCGTTACGCAGGGCAGACGCGGATCAGCAACCCGGGCTGCTATGCCACTGCGATGCAGCTGGCAATCGCACCGTTGCTGAGTCAGTTGGCCGGCCCGCCGGCGTGCTTCGGTGTCTCCGGTTGGTCCGGCGCCGGCACCACGCCATCGGACAAGAACAACCCCGAGCTGCTGCGCGACAATCTGATGCCGTACGCCCTGACCAACCATGTGCACGAGCGCGAGGTTTCGACCCAGCTTGGCGTGCCGGTGGAATTCATGCCGCATGTGGCACCGCATTTCCGCGGCATCACCATGACCGTCAATCTGTGGCTGCAGCAGCCGCGCAGTCGCGAAGAGATCGTCGCGACCTACCAGCAGCGTTATGCCAACGAGCCCTTGATCGAAGTGGTTGACGAGGCGCCGTGGGTCAGCCGCATTGCCGGCACCCACGGCGTGCAGATCGGCGGCTTCACCATGGCCCCGGGCAACAAGCGCGTGGTGCTGGTGGCAACCATCGACAACCTGCTCAAGGGTGCGGCCACGCAGGCCCTGCAGAACCTCAACCGTGCGTTGGGGCTGGACGAGCTGACCGCCATCCCGCATTGATTCATCGCCCGGGCGCAGGCGGTTGACGCCGCGCCCGGCGTCACTCCGAGAGAACATCATGACCAACCTGCTATGGCAGAAACCCGGCGTCGCGGTTGACGCGAAGATCCAGACCTTCCTGGCTGGCGATGACGTCATCCTTGACCGCGAGTTCTTCCTGCACGACATCCAGGCCAGCGCCGCGCATGCCGAAGGCCTGCAGCACATCGGCATCCTCAGCAGCGATGAGCTGGCCGCGCTCAAGCGCGAGCTGGCCGTGCTTGCCGATGATTTCCGCAGCGGTGCTTTCGTGCTGGACGAGCAGTATGAGGATTGCCACTCGGCGATCGAAGCGCGCCTGACCGAGCGTCTGGGCGATGCCGGCCGCAAGATCCACACCGGCCGCAGCCGCAACGACCAGATCCTGGTGGCCACCCGCCTGTGGCTGAAGGACAAGCTGGAGCGCGTTGCGCAGATCAGCACCGAAGTGGCCAAGGTGGCCCTGGACCGTGCAGCGGCCGAGAAGCTGCAGCCACTGCCGGGATACACGCATATCCAGCGCGCCGTGGTGTCGTCGGCGGGCATGTGGTGGGCGGGCTGGGCCGAGGCCTTCATCGACAACGCCATCCGTGCGCGCGATACGCGTGCGCTGATCGATACCAATCCGCTGGGCACGGCGGCCGGTTACGGCGTCAACCTGCCGTTGGACCGCGAGCACACCACCGCAGCGCTGGGTTTCGCGCGCATGCAGATCAGCCCGATCTACGCCCAGCTCTCGCGCGGCAAGTTCGAGTTGGCGGCCTTGGAAGCGCTGGGTGGCGCAACGCTGGACCTGCGTCGTATCGCCTGGGATCTGTCCTTGTTCACCACCGGCGAGTTTGCCTTCGTGGCCTTGCCGGCGCAGTACACCACCGGCAGTTCGATCATGCCGAACAAGCGCAACCCGGACGTGATCGAGTTGATGCGCGCCACCCATGCCAGCATCGCCGCGGCGCGTACCGAGATCGAGCAGCTGCTGTCGCTGCCTTCGGGCTACCAGCGCGATCTGCAGAATTCCAAGGGCGCGATCGTGCACGGTTTTGGCCGTGGTCTGGCGGCACTGGAGTTGTTGCCGGCCTTGTTGTCGAACCTGGATTGGCGCGACGACAATATCCGCGCGGCGATTGATTCGGGCATGTATGCAACGGATGTGGCTGTGGAAGCGGCGGTTGCGGGCGTTCCGTTCCGTGACGCGTACAAGGCTGCAGCGGCGGCGTCGGATACAGCAGGGCAGGGACGCACGCCTGAAGGCAGTTTGGCGGCGCGGGTATCTCCTGGTGCGGCAGCGGACCTTCGCCTGGAAGAGTTGGCAGCACGCTGGAGCGCGCTGCAGGGCTGATGGATTGAACACGGGCGCTGCAAGGCGCCCGTTTTTTTGCACTTCCTTCTCCCACCGGGAGAAGGTGCCCCGTAGGGCGGAAGAGGGTAGGGCTTGGCTCTGGCTTCAGCCTGCCCTTGCTGAACCGCCTGGACGAGGTTGAGGGGAAGCTTCCAGCAAGCAACGTCAAAGGCTCCCCTCATCCGCCCTTCGGGCACCTTCTCCCGCAGGCGGGAGAAGGGACAGCCACAGCCAAAGCCAAAGCCAAAGCCACAGCCACAGCCAAAGCCAAAGCCAAAGCCAAAGCCAAAGCCAAAGCCACAGCCACAGCCACAGCCACAGCCAAAGCCAAAGCCACAGCCACAGCCAAAGCCACAGCCAAAGCCAAAGCCAAAGCCAAAGCCACAGCCAAAGCCACAGCCAAAGCCAAAGCCAAAGCCCAAGCCCAAGCCCAAGCCAAAGCCCAAGCCCAAGCCCAAGCCCAAGCCCAAGCCCCAAGCCCCAAGCCAAAACCCCACCAAGCAAGTTCCAAGCGAAAGCAAACGCGCCATCCTCGCTCCCACGTGGTGTCATATGCAGCAAAGGAGAATGCAATGAAGCTCTATCTCGTAATGGCCATGCGCAAGCCATCCTTCGACGATGCGGTAATTGGCCCACACATAGCCTTTCTCGATGCGCTCCGCGCCGATGACCGCCTGCACCTGACCGGTGGCTTCGGCGACGGCAGCGGCGGCGCCTACGTGTTGAAGAACGTCGACACGCTGGAACAGGCCAAGGCCATCGTCGCTACCGATCCGCTGGCCATCCACGGCAGTTCCGAACTGGCCGTTCATGAGTGGAATACACGCTGATCCCATGATCCAGACCTCGCTTTCGCCGTTCACCGAACAAGCGCTGCCGCAGTGGCGCCGTGCCGTGCTCAAGGTGGGCAGCAGCCTGCTCGCTGCCGATGGCGGCGGCTTGACCCCGCGTTTCGCATTAGGGCTGGCGCAGTTTGTCTCGGCCAATGTGCTGGCGGGGCGCGAAGTGGTGATCGTTTCCTCCGGCGCGGTCGCCGCCGGGCGCGCCATCGTGCCCAAGGCGGCTGAGGCCGGTGCGGCGATGGCTGCGCGCCAGGCCTTGGCCGCGCTTGGTCAGGCGCAGTTGATCGCGTTGTGGCAGCGTTTTTTCGAGCGCCCGGTTGCCCAGGTGCTGTTGACCCATGACGACCTGCGCAACCGCCGCCGCTACCTCAATGCGCGCGCCACGCTCAACGAGCTGCTGGCCTTGGGCGCGTTGCCGGTCATCAACGAGAACGACACCGTCTCGGTGGACGAACTCAAGCTCGGCGACAACGACAATCTCGCCGCCATCGTCGCCGCATTGGTGGATGCCGATGCGCTGTTCATCGCCACCGATATCGATGGCCTGTATAGCGCCGACCCACGCAGCAATCCCGATGCACAGCCGATCAACGAAGTCACCGCGCTGACGCCGGAAATCATGGCCATGGCCGGCGGCAGTGGCAGTGCGGTCGGCACCGGTGGCATGCATACCAAGCTGCAGGCGGCGGCCAAGGCCGGTGCCGCCGGCATCGACACCTTTCTGTTCAATGGCCGCGACAGCGACGTGGTGCGCGGCCTGGCGCAAGGTCGTCTGCACGGCACGCGGCTGCATGCTGGGCAGTCACGCATTGCTGCGCGCAAGTACTGGTTGAAGCACGCGCCGCTGGAACCCGGTGCCATCCTGATCGACGCTGGCGCGGCGCGGGCGCTGCGCGACAAGGGTGCATCGCTGCTGCCCGGTGGCGTGGTGGGTGCGGAAGGCGAGTTCCGTCGCGGCGACATGGTGGAAGTACGTCTATTCGATCCGCAGGGTCAGCAGCGCATCGCGCGTGGCGTCAGCCAGTACTCCGCTACGGACATCCGTCGCATCAGCCAGCACCACACCCGCGAAATCGAATCCATCCTCGGCTACAACTACGGCGACAACGTGGTCCATCGCGATGACCTGGTGTTGCTGTAAGCCACTTCTTGATCAATAGCAGGGCAGGACATGAGTGATATCCGCCAACTGGCATTGCAATGCCGCGACGCCGCGCAACAGCTCGCACAGCTGTCCACCGAGGCGCGCAGCGCGCTGCTGCGGTCGATGGCCGAGGCGTTGCAGGCCGATGCCGACGGCATCCTTGCGGCCAATGCACAGGACCTGCAGGCGGCGCGTGACAAGGGCGTAGGCAGCGCGATGCTGGACCGCCTGGCCTTGAATCCGGAGCGCCTGCGCGGCGTCGCCGACGCTTTGCGCGAGGTTGCCGCCTTGCCGGATCCGGTCGGCGAAGTCACCCGCGACTACGCGCGCCCCAATGGCATCCGCGTGCAGAAGGTGAGGGTGCCGCTGGGCGTGATTGCGATGATCTACGAAGCACGGCCGAACGTGACCGCAGACGCCGCAGCGCTGTGCATCAAGGCCGGCAACGGTGTGATCCTGCGTGGTGGCTCCGAGGCGATCCACTCCAATACGGCGATTGCCGCCAGTCTCAAGCGTGCCCTGCGCGATGCCGGTGTCGCCGATGCCGCGTTGACGCTGGTGGAAGATCTGCGCCGCGAGACCATGCTGGAGCTGCTGCAGCTCCACGACATCATCGATCTGGCCATTCCGCGCGGTGGCGAGGGCCTGATCCGTTTTGTCGCCGAACACGCACGCGTGCCGGTGATCAAGCACTACAAGGGCGTCTGCCATCTATATGTGGATGACAGCGCCGACCTGCAATTGGCGGTGGACCTGCTCATTGATGGCAAGACCACGCGACCGGCGGCCTGCAACTCGCTGGAAACGCTGCTGGTACATGCAGACATCGCGCCGCGCTTTCTGCCGTTGGCTGCGGCGGCACTGCGCGAGCGCGGTGTTGAACTGCGCGGCGATGCGGCCAGCCAGGCATTGCTGCCGGGCATCAACGTCGCGACCGAAGACGATTACGCTGCGGAGTACCTGGATCTGATCCTGGCGATCCGCGTCGTGCCGGACATGGCTGCGGCCATCGCCCATATCCAGACCTATACCTCCGATCACACCGAAGTCATCGCCACCGGCAATCCGGCGCATGGCGAGGCGTTCGTGCGCGCACTGCGCTCGGCGGTGGTGATGGTCAATGCTTCGTCGCGCTTCTCCGATGGTGGCGAGCTGGGTCTGGGTGCGGAGATCGGCATCTCCACCACGCGCCTGCATTCCTATGGGCCGATGGGCCTGGAGGCACTCACGGTCGAACGCTTCGTGGTGCGCGGCGAGGGCCAGGTCAGGCATCCGCTGAAGTAAGCATGGCAGCCAACCATTGCGGCCTGGCTGGGTCGCGAAGCACCCACAGCTTCAGCGTGTACAAAGCTCCAAGACTTCCAGCATCGTTGGCTTCGCGGCTTAGGCCGCTCCCACAGCAACCGGCAAGCCCCACGTGCGCTGCGCTTACCCGCGCTACGTTGCTTGCTCGAACATGAAAAAGCCGCCGATGCACATCGGCGGCTTTTCTGTATCAACTGCGGCTCACTTCCAGTGATCTTCCAATTGCTGCGGTTTGCAGGCAAACCACGCGCCGGTCAGCAATACGCCCGAGCAGCAGGCAAGGAAAGCGAACGACCAGGTCCAGCCATTGCTCACACCATGCAGCCAGCCAAACAACAGCGGGCCCAGACACGCCAAGCTGTAGCCAACGCCCTGCATGAAGCCGGACAGGGCCGCCGAGCCGGCCTGGCTGCGCGTGCGCAGGTTGATCAGGGTCAGGCCCAGCGGGAAGGTGGATGGGCCGAGGCCGGCGATTACCGCCCATAGCAACGGCGCACTCATCGGTGCCCACAGCAGGCCCGCGAAGGCGATCATGTTGAGCACGAACACCATCATCGCAATCGGGAACGGATTGCGCATGCGCACCGCCAAGGCGGGCACCAGCAGCGAAGGCAGCAGACCAATGGCCGAGTAGACCGCGACCATCACGCCACCGAAGGATTCGCTGGCGCCGGCTTCCACCATCACCTTTGGCAGCCAGGTGAACAACGAATAGGTGCCCAGTGAGGTCATGCCGAACATCAGCGCCATGCCCCAGCCCAACTGTGTCTTCCACACGCGGCCGGCAGCATGCTCGGTGTTGGTGGGGGTTGTTTCCACGCGTGGGGCGCTGCGTGCCAGCAGGATCCACGGCAGCAGGGCCGCCACCGACAGCAAGGACCACATGCCCAGCGAAACGCGCCAATCGAACTGATCGGCGACGGGCACGGCAAGCAGCGCGGGCACCATCGTGCCGGCCTGCAGTACCGAGATATAGACCGTGCTCAGCGTGCCCACGCGGTCGGCGAAGTAGCGCTTCACCAGTGGCGGCACGACCACGTTGCCCATGCCCATGCCGGCCAGCGCGATGGCCGAACCCAGCAGCAACATGCCGACGTTGCCGGAGAAGGCGCGCAGCAGCAGGCCGATGGTGGCCAGCACCATGGTCAGCACGGCGGTGCGTTCCAGGCCGATGGCGCGGGTGATGCGTGGCGTGGCCAGGCCGAATACGGCGAAGGCGGCAGTTGGCATCATGCCGAGCACGCCGGTCATGGTGCTGCCGAAATCAAAGACGTGGCCCAGCCGGTCCAATAGCGGCGTCAGCGAGGTAACTGCGCTGCGCAGGTTGGCCGAGACCAGCACGATGGCGACAAACGCCAGCAGACGGCCCTTGAGCAGGGGGTGCCGGATGAGGGACTGGGCGGGCGTGGACATGGCTTACTCCGACGCGGTGGGTGGCGTCGTTTTGAAACCCACCAAAAACAAAAGCCGACCAGAGGCCGGCTTTTGTCAAATTGGTCGGGGAGACAGGATTCGAACCTGCGACCTCTACGTCCCGAACGTAGCGCTCTACCAGACTGAGCTACACCCCGAAGGAGCCGCCTATGATAGCGGTGAACCTCGTGCCCTGCAAGTTCTTTTGTTCAGCCAGCGCTGCCTGCAAGGCGTGGTGCGTTGGCTGCCGATAACTGTGTACCGGCGAATAAAAAGCCTGGACAACGTTGCCGTTATTCCAGGCTTTTACCGACCCTTTGGTCGGGGAGACAGGATTCGAACCTGCGACCTCTACGTCCCGAACGTAGCGCTCTACCAGACTGAGCTACACCCCGCGAAGGGAGCCGGAAAGATACGCTCAGTCCGGCGTTTTGGCAATACCTTCACGCAGTTTTTCAGCGCTTTGCATCGATCTTGTTGGCTTCGCGCGCTTCAAACCACATGCCGTTGAGGATGGCGACCGTCGCAGCGAGGCCCGCACCCAGAATCCAAGCGAAATACCACATTGAGTTGTCTCCTTAGTGTTGTCGGTTGCCGATCAGTAAGCGTTCGGGTTGTCACCCATTTCTTCCACCGTGGTCTTGCCCTTCATTACGCGGTACACCCAGGTGGTGTAGGCAATGATGATCGGCAGGAACAGGCCGGTGGCCAGCAGCATCACCCACAGCGTCAGGTGGCTGGAGGACGCGTCCCACAGCGTCAGGCTGGAGCCCGGGCTGGTGGAGGAGGGCAGCAGGAACGGGAAGATCGCAAAGCCGACGGTGAGGATGATGCCGGCGATGGAAGCGCCCGAGGCGATGAAGGCCAGGCCGCCACGACGCTTGCGCAGCAGCACCGCACTGGCCAGCGCACCCAGCAGACCCACCAGCGGCGCCAGGATCGTGGCCGGCATGGAGCTGTAGTTGTGCAGCCAGCCACCGGCCTGCGAGAACTCAGCCGTCTTCAGCAGCGGATTGCTGGCACCGTCGGTGATCACCTGCGAGGTGATCTGGTAGCCCGGCAGGCCGAAGGCAACCCAGGCACCGGCCAGGGCGAACAGTACGAACGAGGCAATGGCGGCGATGCTGCCGATTTTTGCCGAACGCTCAGCGACCGGGCCGCTGGTCTTGAGTACCAGCATTGCCGCACCGTGCGAGACCAGCATTGCCACGCTGACCAGGCCGGCCAGCAGGGCGAACGGGGTCAGCAGGCCAAGCAGGTTGCCGGTGTAGAACACGCGCTGGGTATCGTCGAAGTGGTACGGCACGCCGAGCAGCACGTTGCCCACCGCTACGCCCATGATCAGCGCCGGGATGAAGCCACCAACAAACAGTGCCTTGTCCCAATTGTTGCGCCAGCGCTGGCTGGGCATCTTGCTGCGGTACTTGAAGCCGACCGGGCGCAGGATCAATGCGAACAGGATCAGGAACATCGCCAGATAGAACCCGGAGAAGCTCACCGCATACAGCGGCGGCCACGCGGCGAAGATCGCACCGCCACCGAGCACCAGCCACACCTGGTTGCCTTCCCACACCGGGCCGATGGTGTTGATCACCAGGCGGCGCTCTTCATCGGTCTTGGCCACGAACGGCAGCAGGGTGCCAACGCCAAGGTCGAAGCCGTCCATTACCGCGAAGCCGATCAGCAGGATGCCCAGCAGCAACCACCAGATCACGCGTAGCGTTGTGTAGTCCAGAAGAATGAATTCCATGAGTGTTCTCCTGCCTTATGCCTGGCCGTTGCCGGGGGCGTTGGCGTGATGGGTTGCGACGGCCGGGTGCTGCAGCGAGGGCAGGATTTCTTCCGGACCCTTGCGGATGGCCTTGAGCATCAGCTTGACTTCGATCACCAGCAGCACCGTGTACAGCGCGGTGAAGCCGATCAGCGTTGCCAGGATTTCGTATACGGCCAGCCCGGAAGCGGCATAGAAGGTCGGCAGCACGCCATCCACGGCCCACGGCTGACGGCCGTATTCGGCGATGAACCAGCCGCATTCGATGGCGATCCACGGTGCCGGCAGCGACCACAGGGCCACCCGCAGGAAGGTGCGCTTGTGCTCGAAGTTGTTGCGGCAGGAGTAATAGAAGGCCAGCGCGAAGAAACCGATCATGTAGATGCCGAGGCCGACCATGACGCGGAAGGTCCAGAACAGCGGGCCAACCGTTGGCACCGTATCCAGCGCAGCCTGTGCAATCTGCTCCGGCGTGGCGTTCTCGATGTCGTCGCGGTAACGCTTCAGCAGCAGGCCGTGGCCCAGATCCTGCCAATGACGGTCAAAGACCTCGCGGGCTTCGGCGTCGCTCTTGTCGGCACGGATGCGTTGCAGGGCGGCGTAGGCGATCTGGCCACCCTTGACGCGGCCTTCAGCCTGCTTGACCAGATCCAGGATGCCCGGAATCTCTTCATCCAGCGAGCGGGTGGCAATCAGGCCCATCACGTACGGGATCTGCACTTCGAAGTCGTTGCGCTGTTCCTGCTGGTTCGGGATGCCGAAGGCAGTGAACGGTGCCGGTGCCGGATGCGTATGCCACATGCCTTCGATGGCGGCCAGCTTCATCTTCTGGTTTTCCGCCGTGGCGTAACCGGATTCATCACCCAGCACGGCCACCGAGATGGAAGCCAGCAGACCGAAGGCCGAGGCCACCGCGAACGAACGGCGGGCGATGTCACGGTGCTTGCCGCGCAGCATGAAGAAGGCCGAGATCGACATCACGAACATCGCGCCAGCCACGTAACCGGCCGAAACGGTGTGCACGAACTTGGCCTGGGCCACCGGGTTGAGCAGCACGGCGGCGAAATCCACCACTTCCATGCGCATCGTTTCAGGGTTGAACACCGCACCCACCGGGTACTGCATCCAGCCGTTGGCAATCAGGATCCACAGTGCCGACAGATTGGTGCCCAGCGCCATCAGCCAGGTCACGGTCAGATGCTGCACCTTGGACAGGCGGCCCCAGCCGAAGAAGAACAGGCCGATGAAGGTCGCTTCCAGGAAGAACGCCATCAGGCCCTCGATGGCCAGCGGCGCACCGAAGATGTCACCCACATAGTGGCTGTAATAGGACCAGTTCATGCCGAACTGGAACTCCATCACGATGCCGGTACCCACACCCATGGCGAAGTTGATGCCGAACAGCACACCCCAGAACAGGGTCATCCGGCGCCAGACATCCTTGCCGGTCATCACATAGACGCTCTCCATGATCGCGATCATGAAAGAGAGCCCCAGCGTGAGCGGGACGAAAATGAAGTGGTACATCGCGGTCAGCGCGAACTGTAGACGTGACAGTTCTACGACTGTTGAGTCGATCATGGCCTGGTTACCTCGTGGGAATTGGGCGTCATGGTGTGGCGGGAAGGGGTTCTATGGCGGCGATACTCCCTGTTCAGCCCTGCCAATGCCTTGATCTGGATCAATGTGGGCTGGCTGTCCAACGCCGATGGTGCGGGACCGGCATGCGGGGTACGGCTTGCTTACAATCACGTAGTTCTCCTTCACCTGAGTTGTCAGTCTTGAGCGAAGTTCCACATTCCAACGCAGCGCAGCAGCAACGCCGTCAGCACCAGCAATGGCTGGCGACTCTGGCCTCCGGTGCCCGTACGCAGCAGCGTTTGGCGGCCGTGGCCGTCTGTGCTTCCGGTGCGCTGCTGATCGTGCAGGCGGGGGCCATTGCCTGGCTTATCCAGAGCATAGTCGTGGAACAACTGAATTGGGTACAGGTAATTCACGGTTTCTGGGTGTTGGCAGTAGTTCTACTGCTGCGCAGCCTGCTCGGCGGGCTGGCGCAGACCGCCGCCGGCAAGGTTGCCGATACCGCCAAGCTGGCCCTGCGCGAGCAGGTCTACCGGCGGTTGATGGCGCGCGGGCCGCTGTGGCTGCGGCGCCAGCGCAGTGGGGAACTGGGCGAGCTGCTGCTGTCCCACGGCGACGCCATCGAGGGCTATTACGCCGGTTTTCAGCCGGTGCGGGTGGAAGTGGTGGTGGTGCCGCTGCTGATCGTCGCCGCCGTGGCCTATGTGGACTGGGTGGTGGCAGTGATCTTTCTTTTCACCGCGCCGCTGGTGCCGTTCTTCATGATGCTGGTGGGCTGGGGTGCCGAAGCCGCCGGCCGCGCGCAACTGGGCGAGCTGGCGCGGATGAGCGGCCACTTTGCCGACCGCATCAAGGGGCTGGGGCTGCTGCGTCTGTATGGGCGCGGTGAAGCCGAGCTGGAGGGCGTTGCCGCTGCCGCCGATGGCGTGCGCGAACGCACGATGAAGGTACTGCGCATCGCCTTCCTGTCCTCGACCGTGCTGGAATTTTTCGCCTCGGTCAGTGTGGCGATGGTGGCCCTGTACCTGGGCCTGAGCTATCTGGGCCTGATGTCGCTGCACGCGGCCGTGCCAACCTTGGGCACCGGCATGTTCTGCCTGCTGCTGGCACCGGAGTTCTATGCGCCGCTGCGGCGTCTGGCCGCGCACTATCACGACCGTGCCAATGCGCTGGCAGCGGCTGCAGAGGTCGAGCGTTTGCTGGCCGATGACCTCGACGCAACAGCGGCCAACACCGTCGTGGCGCCGTTGGTAGCGCCGGAGCCGGCGCAACTGCATGCACCGCTGGTTGCGGTTCGGGCCGCAACGCTGCGGCCGCAGGGTGCGGCACATGATGTAGTGCGCGGGTTCTCGCTGGAGATCGGCGACGGCCAGCGGCTTGCGCTGGTTGGCCCCAGTGGCAGTGGCAAGAGCACCTTGCTGGAAGCGCTGGCCGGCTGGCTGCCGCCGCGCGAAGGCCGCATCGTGGTCCGCGATGGAGTGCGGGTTGGCTACGCCGGGCAGCGGCCCTACCTGTTTCATGGCTCGATTGCCGACAACCTGCGTCTTGCCGACCCGGCAGTGAGCGCGGCGCGGCTGCAGGCGGTGGCCGAAGTGGCCCAGGTGATGCGCTTCGCTCAGCATCTGCCGCTGGGTCTGGATACGGTGATCGGCGAGCGCGGCTTCGGCCTGTCCGGCGGTGAAGCACGACGGATAGGCTTGGCGCGGCTGTTGTTGCTGGAGCCGGACCTGTTCCTGCTCGATGAGCCCACCGCCTTCCTCGACCCGCAGACCGAAGCCGATCTGTTGCAGGCCCTGGCCGCGCATACGCGTGGCCGTACCGTGCTGATGGCTACCCATAGCGAAGCGGCAATGCGTTGGGCTGACAAGGTCATCGAATTGCAGGCCTCGGTGCCGCAGGCGCAGGGGGAAAGTGCATGAAGCCACAGACGATGCGTGATGTGTTCAAGCGCCACCGCTGGCGGCTGGCTTTGGCGACGTTGTTGCTGTTCACCACGATGCTGGCCGGGGTTGGCCTGCTTGGTCTGTCCGGTGGATTCCTGACCGCCGCAGCGCTGGCCGGTGCCTTGGGCATGGGTGCCACGTTCAATTTCTTCTCGCCCTCGGCCGGCATCCGTGCATTGACGATGGCGCGGATTGTCTCGCGCTATTTCGAAAAGCTGGTCGGCCACGATGCAACCTTGCGCATTGCCCGTGATCTACGCGTGTGGTTCTTCCAGCGCGCCCTGCCATTGGCGCCCGCGCGGCTGGGCAGCAGCCGTACCGGCGAACTGCTGGCGCGGCTGATCACCGATATCGGCGAAGTCGATGGCTTGATGGTGCGCGCCATCAGCCCCTTGCTGGCCTTGGCCGGCATCGCGCTGGCAACGGTGCTGGCAGCGGGCCTGATTCATTGGCCTGCGGCGGTGTTGTTGCTGCTGCTGGCGCTGCTGGTGGGTATTGGCGTGCCGGTGTTTGCGGTACGCCGTGGTGATGCGGTCGAGGCAGAGCGCGCACAGCAGCGCGCCAGCCTGCGCACGCTGGCGTTTGAAGGGCTGGAAGGCGTGGCCGACCTGACCGCGCTGGATGCCCGCGACGACTGGGCGCTGCGCGTGGATGCAGCCGCGCAGCAGCTGGCGCACAGCGACCAGCGTCGTCGTCGTCGGCTGATCGGCGGCAACGTTCTGCATTCGTCCATCGCCGGGCTGGGCTTGTTGGCGATGTTGTGGCTGGCCCTGTCTGCGTTCCAGGCTGGGCAGGTGGAAGCACCGTTCGCGGCCACGCTGGTATTCCTGACCGTGGCCCTGCTGGAAGTGGCAGCCGGTAGCGGCATTGCCTGGCAGGCCTTGCAGTCGGCGCGGGTTGCCGGCAAGCGGCTGCGGCAGATCGTCGACCAGCCGCCGGCCGTGCAGGAGCCTGCGCAGCCGCGCACGGTGCCGGAGGGTTCTGTTGCGGTGACATTCGAGCAGGTGGTGTTTGCCTGGCCGGGCGAAACACGGCGCTTGCTGGATGGCGTGGACCTGCAGCTGGCACCGGGTGACCGCATCGCGATCCGTGGCGACAGCGGTTGCGGCAAAACCACCTTGTCGGCCCTGCTGCTACGGCTGTGGGATCCGCAGCAGGGCTGCGTGCGCTTTGGTGGCATCGACCTGCGCGAGTTCGCACAGGATCACTGGTATCGGCAGATTGCCTGGTTGCCACAGGGCGCACCGGTGTTTGCCGGCAGCATTGCCGAGAACCTGCGGCTTGGTGATCCACAGGCCAGTGACACTGCGCTATGGGACGTGCTGGCGCAGGTGCGTCTGCATGACTGGGCGCAGCAGCAAGGCGGGCTTGATGCCTGGGTTGGCGAGAATGGCGCAACCATGTCGGCGGGCCAGGCGCGGCGCTTGGCCCTGGCGCGCGCCTTGCTGCGCAATGCGCCGATCATGGTGCTGGATGAGCCGACCGAAGGCCTGGATGTGGATACCGCGCATGCCTTGCTGGTTGATCTTGCCGCCGCCGTTGGTCAGCGCAGCCTGCTGATGATCACCCACGACCGCTTGCCGGAAGGAGTGGTGCAGCGGGAGTACCGCTTGCAGCAGGGGCGCTTGGACCTGCAATGAAGCGCGGCGACAGCGGGGCCAACAGGCCTCGCTGTCATTGCGGCTGCACACCCCAGGGCTTGGCCATCAACGGCCTGCGCTGCGGCGCAAGCGCTGGAAAAAGTAGGCAGCGATGCAGGCAACCGGCACGCTCACCAGCGGGCCGATCAGGAAGGCAAGGCCATCCTGTGCATCGCGGTGGCCGGTAACGTCCCAGACAAAGCGCAGGCCGAGCCAGGGAGCCAGCAAGCCGCCCAACAGGGCGGCAATCACAACGGCAAGCCAGACTCGCCGGCATAGCCTGCTGGCAATCCAGCCCAAGCCAATACTGACGGCAGTTGTCACAAGCCAGAAGGTCATGGCGTTTGGGTTCCCGTGATGTGGATCAAGGATGGAAGCCGTGGCTGCCGCATGCACGCATCATTGCATTGCTTGCCGGGCAGGGTGTTCCAAACAGGGCTGGTCAGCGACTGCTGCCATCCACATACGGACGCGACTGCAGGATGAGGATGTCATCGCCGACGACGGCCCACTCGATGTCCTGTTCCACCCCGCCCAGTGCCTGTTTGGTACGGCTGCCCACTGCGGCCAGTCGGGCGATCAGGCTATCGGTCAACACCTGGCGCGAGCCGGCAATCGCTACTTCGCGCACGCCGCCGCTGGCATTGGCAACCAGTTGGGTATCTTCGGCCGAGCGGCTCAGGACCTGCACCGCCTTGGACCAGGTCGAGTACATCACCTGCTCGGCCTGCCGCTTGCCTTCCACGACACGGATGCCGAGGCCGCGCTTGGCCGAGATGTAGGTGATGTGGCGACGACCGGCATCGAAGGGATCGCGGGTGATCATCACCCCGGAGCTGTCCGACGGTGCTGCTACCTGCACCAGCACCGCCATTGCTACTGCGTCCTGGCCCAGGCCGGCGGCACTGCGGGCTTCATAGGCCTCGAAGTTGTAGACCGACGCCCACACGGTTTGTATCGCATGCACCAGCGCGTCGGCGCCGACCACATTCGGCACGGTGGTATACAGGCCCGCACCGCTGAAATTCGGCAAGTCCTCGGAATTGGAGGAGCTGCGCACGAATACACCGCGCCCGCGCAGCTGACCCTGCCATTGCGATTGCAGACTGCGCACCAGCGCCGGATCAGGCGTGGCGTTGCTGATCTGCGCACGTAGCTCAGTCAGTGCGTCACGACGTACCTTGGCATCGGTGGCAAAGCCGGGACGCTGCTGCAATGTGCTCAGACGTTCGCTGATCCGCAGCTGCTGCATCGCAGTCTGGTAGTACGAGAAAGGAACGCAGAAGCCGTCCGGCACCTGTGCGGCCGGTGGCAGCGCGGATTTCAAGGTGCCCAGGTTCGCCGCTTTGACGCCGCAGTGGCTGCTGTCCCGGGCACGCAGGGCGGACAAGGGCTTGAGCGTGGTCACCGAGAGATCGGGGCGTGGCAGATTGCGCGCGCTGGGTTGCGCCGACCGCGACGGGGTACGCGCAGGGCGCGCGATTGGCCGCACCGTGTAATTGTTGTTGCTGACTTGCAGCTCCACCCACTGCCGGTCGTATTGGCGCAGCGCAGCCTGCGCATCGCGCACATAGACGTTGGGAATACGCCAGCCCTTGGCCAGCAGATTGACGTGCGACAGCAGGGTGGACGGGCGCTGGGTGACCAGGCCCGCCACCGGCGACAAGGCGATCGGGACCTCGTCCAGCACCACGATGTCCTGCGGCGAAAGATCCGTCGTCTGCTCGACCGAGCGGATGATGCGCAGGCGGCCTTGGGCGGTACCGGTGTTCAACGGCAGGAAACGCTGCTCGCGCAGCAATGCCTCCTGGGTAACGAAGGGCAGGCCGGCAGTGCGCGCAGTCTGTTCGTGCAGCGTGGAATTGGTCTTGAAGCGGATGGCCTCGTAGAACGATGCGCGCACCAGCTGGTCTGTCTGCCGCAACAAGGCCGGTGTCAGCTGATCACCTTCCCAGAATTCATAGGTATAGCCGGGCAGGTCGCGTTGCCAGCTGACCGTGCCGAACAGAAAGCGTCGTTGCGGGTCTTTGTATTGTGCATTGAGCGTGGCTTTGTCCAGCTGCGCGACCAGCCGTTCGCGGCGCACGAAGGTTTCATGCAGGGAATAGCGCGGCGTGTTGATGTAGTAGATGCGCGCAGGATCGCGGCGGTCGATGGTGAAGATCAGGTGCGGCATTTCCAGCGGCGTGCCAGGGTTGTACACCCGTGCCAGGCGCATGAAGTCATCACGGCTGCCGATGCGCGGCAGATGTGCAGGCGCTTGTGCGCTGTCGGTTGTTGGTGCTGCAGTGCCGGGCCGGTACTCGTAGGGCGAGGGCTTGCGGGCCGTCTGTGCCGAGGCCTGCGGGATCGTGCCCAGCAACAGGGCGGCTACAACAAGCTGCAGGGAAACAAAGCGGAAGATTGACTGCATGCGGGCTCGATCCATGACGCCGTGCTGGAATAGCGGAGGCCGAATGATAATCCAGCGGCATTGAAACCCAGGTGTGCGGCCTGCTTGCTGGGTGAAAGCAAGGCGATTCCTGTCGGTTTGTTGGGGGGCAGGGCCAGCCGATGTTGCTGGCTGTTCCGGGGCTTGGCTTGGCCTTGCTCGCGTATGAGCGATGAGGCTCGCACTATTGCG
The DNA here is from genome assembly GCF_056756175.1 of Stenotrophomonas sp. STEN240. Classification (NCBI taxonomy): domain Bacteria; kingdom Pseudomonadati; phylum Pseudomonadota; class Gammaproteobacteria; order Lysobacterales; family Lysobacteraceae; genus Stenotrophomonas; species Stenotrophomonas sp. STEN240. The sequence goes on from NZ_JBRRBO010000009.1 coordinate 51,360, forward strand.
GCAGGGCTATCTTTCCACTGGCGATCAACACAATCGCGCCGATGTTGAGTACAACCGTCAGCCAGAAGACGAACTGGAAGCTCTGCTTGCTGGTCTTGTGCCGGAACAGCCCCTGGCCGATCAGCGCACCCGGCCAGCCGCCGAGCAGGGAAAGCAGGTGCAAGGTGTTTTCCGGCACCCGTTGTTGCCCGCGCGCTGCCGCACCTTTGTCATGCAGGTAGAAGCCCAGCGCAACGACACTCATGCCGAGCGCGGTAAACAGCGTCCAGTCCGGAACCAGCTTTACGATCCATAGCCCGGACAGGCCAAGCAGGGCGCCTACGCCCAGGCTGACATGCGGCAAGCGGGCGGTGGCTGCAGCTCGTTTCGGTGCAACGGCGGCCTTGCTGGCGGTAGCCGAGCGTACCGCGATGGCGTTGAGGCGGCCGCGCTCATCCGTGCGCAGCTGGTAATTGATCAGCATGCCATTGCTCGGCCGCTGCGAGCGTTGCTCGAACGCCTTGATATGCACGAAGGCCCGGTCACCACCGCCATTGGGCAGGACGAAGCCGTATCCCTTGTCATCGTTCCAGTCCTGCAACCTGCCTTGGTAGCGCATCGGATTCCGCCCTGTTCGTTGGCGCCATTGCAACGCAAATGCGGGTAGGAGGGAAGTGCCGGGCGGCAGGCGCGCCCAGCCGTTCGGGCCAGTGTTGCGCGGGTTGTGTAGCGGGAGGTGCATCAATCTCGCGGCGCTGTGCGAAGTTCCTGGCTGGCCCCAGGGCCTTTGTAGGAGCGGCGTAAGCCGCGAAGCTGGTGCTGCTGAGGATCCGGATATCTGTGGATCTGACGACGCAGTTGCTTCGTGGCTTACGCCGCTCCCACAAAAGCCGGTTTGAGCCGCATCAACCACCGGGGCTGGTCCTGCCAGAACAGTGCGTGTGTCACCCGCGGGCCAGCAGATGTTTGTGGGAGCGGCGTCAGCCGCGAAGCTGATGGTGCTGAAGGCTTGCGTGTCTGTGGGTCTGATGATGCAGTTGCTTCGCGGCTGACGCCGCTCCTACAAAAGCCGGGTTGAGTCGCATCAATCACCGGGACAGGGCCTGTCAGAACAGTGCGTCTGTCACCCGCTGGCCAGCAGATGCTTGTGGGAGCGGCGTGAGCCGCGAAGTCGGGGTTGGTGAAGGGCTGGGCATCTCTGGATCTGATGGTGTAGTTGCTTCGCGGCTTACGCCGCTCCTACGAAAGCCGGTTGAGTCGCATCATCCACAGGAGGTCCTATCCGAGCCGTTCTCGTGTAAGCGGACAGGTGTTTGTGGGAGCGGCGTGAGCCGCGAAGCTGATGGTGCCGAAGGCTTGAGGATCTGTGGATCTGATGGTGCAGTTGCTTCGCGGTTAACGCCGCTCCCACGGTTCCCACAACAGCTCGCCTATGCCGCTGCTGTTCTCTGCGGTTGGGTTCAACAGACCGGCAAAGGGCCGCTCAAGGTTCATCGCGCACACGCAGGAAGCGTGGAAAGCGAGGTATGCCGTGTATGGTCAGGCCGTTGTAGCGATAGGTGACCTGACTGCCGATGGCTGGGGGATCGGCGCGTTGTGCGTCGCTCAGGCCGCTGCCGATGCGGAACTGTGCGCCGCTGTCGCTGCGCATCAGCAGCGCGCCGACCATGCCGCTGTATTTGCCTTTGCCGGGGGCGTAGCCGACCACCCGGGCTTCTGCGTCATCGTACAGCTTGAGTTTGAGCAGGCCGGTGCTGCGACCGTTGCTGTATGGGTTGTCCTGATGGTGCAGCATCAGGCCTTCGGCGCCTGCCATGACCACCGCGCGCAGGTGTCGGTGCAGGCTTTCGCTGTCAGGTAGACGCTGTTGTTCGATGGCCAGCAGGTGAGGACTGCTTTGTGTGGCGATCATCCGCGCCAGTTGCGCATGGCGGTCACCAAAACCTCCGGTGCCGTGGGGCAGGTCGAAGGCCATGAAGCGGAGCCTGCGCCACTGCGTCTCGTCGCCAGGGCTGCTGCGGATCAGCGCGCTGGTCGCCTCGAACTGGCCGCGTGCCATCCATAGTTCGCCATCCATTGCCTGGTCAGGCCAGCCTTGGGTGAACCAGACAGGTGCCGCAATCCGGTGGCCGGCACGCGTCCACAATGTCTGCCCATCCCAGCGGGCGCGTACGCCATCGAGTTTTTCACTGACCAGATAGAGCGATACATCCGGCCCGTCCTGCCATGTTCCAGCCAGCATCAATGATGGCGGAGCGGCATATGCGTGACCTAGCACGTTGCCCAGGCAACACAGCAGAAACAGGAGCAGACGCATCATGGCTGGCCTCTGGTTGGCGGAGGTTCCAGTGTGCAGCGTGGCCAATACCGGTGCCCATTGGCGGGTGCCGGTATCAGCTGTCGGCGATGGGTTTACGCCGCTGTCGGTAGTGTCTGCAGAAACTGCGCTACAGCGGGGCCGAAGCGGTCGTAATCGACCAGAAAGGCGTCATGGCCCTGCGGTGAATCCATGCCGATGAACTGCGTGTCGGCACTGCCTGCGCGCAGGCCGTCGGCGATCTGCTGCTGCTGTTCCACCGGGAACAGAATGTCGGTGTTGGCGCCGATGGCGAGTGCGCGTTCAACACGGATTTTCGCCAACCCCGCGAGTACATCGCCGTTTGCGTATTCGGCCAGGTCGAACCAGTCCATGGAACGGCCGAGGTAGAGATAGCAGTTGGGATCGAAGCGGCGCACGAAGCGTCGTGCATGTCCTTCCAGATAGCTTTCCACCTGGAACTCCAGGCCGAAGGGGTCTTCGTCGACCTGGTCCGAGTCCAGCCGTACGCGGCCGAAGCGGCCATCCCATTCCAGCGCCGAGCGATAGGTGATGACACCGAGCTTGCGTGCCATGCGCATGCCCGATTCCGGGTAGTGCAGTTCATCGTAGTCGCCGTTGTTCCAGGCCGGATCCAGGCGGATGGCTTCGCGCTGCAGGGAACGGATGGCGATGGAGAACGGCAGGGCGCGGGCGCTGCCGGAAATATTGATATGGGCACGGGCGATGCCCGGGTGCTGCAGCAGCACAGCCAGCGCGGTCATGCCGCCCATCGAGTTGCCGATCAGGCAGGCCAGCTGTTTGATGCCCAGAGCGTGCACGACTTCGGCGGCGGCGTTGGCCACGTCTTCGATGGACAACTCGGGGAAGGACAGCCGATAGGTTTTGCCGGTGGCGGGGTCGAGCGAGGCAGGCCCGGTGGAGCCCTTGCAGCTGCCCAACGAGTTGACGCAGATGACGAACCAGCGCTCGGTATCGATTGGTTTGCCCGGGCCGAGCATGGGCTCCCACCAACCGGGCGCGGGATTGTCGGCATTGCTGGCGGCGTGCGCATCCGGCGACAGGCCGGTGACGATCAGGATGGCATTGCTGGCGTCGGCTGCCCGCGTGCCCCAGGTTTCGTAGGCGACGCGGGCGCCGATCAGGCTGCCGCCGCGCTTCATCGGGAACGGGGACGACAGCGCGTGGAAACGGCTACCCTCGGGAATGAATTCAGTCATCTGCCAATTTTAGCGGGGATGCCGGACGCATCGTCGCATGGATGATAACCGCTGGTTATCTGGGTATTTCCTCGCGACGATGCTGTGGCCCATATCTCGTAGGGCGAGGCCCAGCTTTTGTGGGAGCGGCGTAAGCCGCGAAGCAAGCGTGCAAGTCAGGCGGCACTGGTACCGTGGGCTTCAACATGGCCAGCTTCGCGGCTTACGCCGCTCCTACAATGCTGCCTGCAGGGCGCTGCCTGTTGTGCCGAGTTGCCCCGGTGCGCTGCGCTTACCCGGGCTACGGGGCTGTGGCGATATCGCGCAGGGCGAGGCCCAGCTTTTGTGGGAGCGGCGTCAACCGCGAAGCAAGTGCGCCAGTCAGGTGGCACGGGTGCCGTGGGCTTCAGCATGGCCAGCTTCGCGGTTTATGCCGCTCCTACAAAGCTGGCTGCAGGGCGTTGCATGTTGTGCCGAGTTCCGTGGGTGCGCTGCACTTGCCCGGGCTACGGGGCTGTGGCGATTTCGCGCAGGGCGAGGCCCAGCTTTTGTGGGCGCGGCGTTAGCCGCGAAGCAAGCGCGCCAGTCAGGTGGCACGGGTGCCGTGCGCTTTGGCATGGACAGCTTCGCGGCTTATGCCGCTCCTACGAAGCCAGCTTCGCGGCTTACGCCGCTCCCACAATGCTGCCTGCAGGGCTTCACTGGCCCAGCGTGATGGTCAAGGGCTTGTCAGCAGGCAGCTTGAGCTTGACCGGTGCCGACTCGACATCGCCTTCGCCGCGCATGGCGTTGCCGCTGGCAGACAGGCGGGCGAAGACTTCCACTTCCTGCAGGGCTGAAAGTTTCTGGGTCGGCATCGGGCTGTCGGCATCGTCGAGGGTGACCGTCAGCGGCTCGCTTTGCGCCGGATGGCGTTCCACCGCTACCGGCATCGGCGGACCGCCGGGGATGCGGGCGATGACGAACACGGTTTCCTTGCCGGAGGCGGCGCGCGCGGCCAATGCTGGCGCCAACATCACCGTTACGCGGATGCCGGAATTGTTGGCGGCGGTGGCTGCCGGCGTACTGCCGGACGCGTTGCCTGGGGTCTTGCCGCGGGCGATATCGATCTGTTCCTGCAGTGCGCGGGCAGCAGCGGGCTCCAGCCGTGACAGCAGGCTTTCCCAGGTCTGCGCGGCCTGTTCGTCCTGGCCTTGCTGGCGTTGGACGATGCCGGTCAGCCAGATGGCACGTTCGTTGTCCGGCGCGATCTGCCGCGCATGGGCCAACCACTGCCGTGCGGTGGCGTCGAACAGGAGCTTGGGATCGGCTTGGGCGCGGGTTTGTGCGGCTTCGATCAGCAGCGTTGGCTCGTCCGGCGCCAGCTGCGCGGCGCGTTGGTAGGATGCGGCGGCATCGGCAACCTTGCCGATTTCCAGCTGCGAGCGGGCCAGCAGCACCCAACCGTCGACGCGCTCGGGATTCTGCTGCAACGCCTCCTGCAACTGGGCAATGCCTTCTTCGATGGTCTGCGGTGCAGCGGCTGTTTCGAACTGTGGCTGCATTGCCGCCGGTGTTCCCAGCCACTGGTACAGGCCCAGCGTGGCGACCAGCGCCAACGCAACCAGGCTGCCCCAGATGCGTCGTTTACCGGCACGCCATAGCGGCCACAAGGTGATTCCGGTTGCTGCTACCGCCAACACGCCAGCGCCGATCAGGAACCAAACATTCACCATTCGCGTTCTTCCTGACTGGCGTCGTCATGGGGGGCAACAGGCACCGCGCGGCCACGGCGGCGCACATGCACGACCAGCAGCACCGCGCCGGCCAGCAACAGCAGGCCCGGGCCGAACCAGAGCAGGGCGGTGCCGGCTTCCAGCTGTGGCCGGTACAACACGAACTCGCCGTAGCGCTCGACCAAGAACTGCTTGATCTGCGCGTCACTGCGGCCTTCGTGCATCAGCTTGAGCACTTCGCGGCGCAGGTCGTGGGCGATCTGCGCATTGGAGTCGGCCAGCGATTGGTTCTGGCATTGCACGCAACGCAGTTCCGCGGTGAGTGCGTGGAAACGCACTTCCTCGGCGCGGTCACGGTACTGCAGCGGGCTGGGGTCGCCGGCTGGTTGGGCGCTGGCGGTGAACGCCAGGCACAGCCACAGCAATACGCCAGCCCAGGCTTTCATCGGGTGGCCCCGAAATCCGGTGCGCCGTGCGCACCGCCGGCAGCGGCTTCCACTTTTTCCAGTGCCGGGATCAGCTGCTCGTCCATGACCTGTTGGGTGATGGCGCCGCTGTACTTCCAGCGCACGATGCCGCTGCCATCGACCAGGAAGGTTTCCGGTGCGGCGGCGATGCCCCAGTCCAGCGCGGTGCGGCCATCCTCGTCGGCCAGCACCACCATGTACGGGTTGCCCAGCTGCTCAAGCCAGCGCAGCGCTTCGCTGGGCTCATCCTTCCAGTTGTAGCCGATCACGCGCACCCGCTTGGTTTCGGCAAAGCGGGTCAGGATGGGATGTTCATCGCGGCAGGTCGGGCACCAGCTGCCCCAGACGTTGAGCAAATAGGGCGCGCCGCGCAGTTGTTTGTCGGTGACGTGCACGCTGGGATCATGCAGCACCGGCAATGAGAACGCCGGCGCTGGCTTGTTGAGCAGGGCCGAGGGCAGGCTGTCGCGGTCCGGTTTGCCGGAGCGGCTGACGCCATACAGCATCAGACCCATCAAGCCGACGAAGAACAGCACGCCAAGGGCGATGGCGACGGGCGGCAGCCGATGGGAGGTTTTGGGTGAGGGACTATTCATTTCGATTTCTCAGGCAGCCGACGGAAACGGCGGTCGACGGCGGTGATGAAACCGCCCAGCGCCATCAGCGCCGCGCCCAGCCAGATCCAGCGGACAAAAGGTTTGATCTGTACGCGCACGGCCCAGGAGCCGTCGCCCAGTGATTCTCCCAGCGCGACGTAGATATCGCCACCCAGGGCGGGGTGGATGCCGGCTTCGGTCATCGGCTGGCCACCACTGGCGTACATGCGTTTTTCCGGGTGCAGGCGGGTGATCAAAGTGTCGCCGCGCAGCACCTGCAGGTGGCCACGGTCGGAGTGGTAATTGGGCCCGTCGGTTGCGTCCACACCCTCGAACAGCAGCGTATAGCCACCTGCGTCGACGGTCTTGCCCGGCGCCAGCGCGACCTCGTGCTGGACATGCAGCGCTTCCACCAGCAACGCGCCAACCAGGAACACGGCAACGCCGAAGTGGGCAATCAACATGCCCCAGGTCTCGGCATTGAGGCGGCCGCCCTTGCGCAGCCGCGCCCACAGGTAATAGCCGGTGCCACCGGCCACCCAGGCAGCGCCGGTGATGCCAAGCGCGGTCTTGAACTTGCCCTGCGGCGCCATCCACCAGCCGATGATACCCAGCAGCAGCGCGAGCCCGGCCCAGGGCGCAAGCAGCGCCAGCGTGCGCAGGCCCTGCTCGCGCTGCCAACGGCTGAGCGGGCCGAACGGCAGCAAGACGATCATCGGCGCCATCAACACCAGGAACAGCGTGCCGAAATAGGGCGGCCCTACCGATACCTTGCCCAGGTCGAGCGCGTCGGCCAGCAGCGGGTACAAGGTGCCCAGCAGTACCATGGCGCAGGCGCAGCTGAGCAGCAGGTTGTTGGCCAGCAGCAGGCTTTCACGCGAGTTGAGGGCGAAGGCGCGACGTGGATCGTCGCTGTTGCCGCCGATGCCGGGCGCGCGCAGGGCATACAGCAGCAGCGATCCGCCGACGACGATGCCCAGGAAAATCAGGATGAACAGACCGCGCGAAGGATCGGCCGCAAACGAATGCACGCTGGTCAGCACACCCGAGCGCACCAGGAAGGTGCCCAGCAGCGACAGCGCGAACGCGGCAATGGCCAGCAGCAGGGTCCAGCCGACAAATACGCCGCGTTTTTCGGTAGCCGCCTGGGAGTGCAGCAGGGCTGCGCCCACCAACCACGGCATGAAACTGGCGTTTTCCACCGGGTCCCAGAACCACCAGCCACCCCAGCCCAGCTCGTAGTAGGCCCACCAGCTGCCCAGGGCAATGCCGATGGTCAAGAAGCCCCATGCCGCATTGGTCCAAGGCCGCGTCCAGCGCAGCCAACGCACGTCGATGCGGCCGTCGATCAATGCGGCAATGGCGAAGGCAAACGGCACCGCGAAGCCGACGTAGCCCAGGTACAGCAGGGGCGGATGGATGATCAGCCCCGGGTCCTGCAGCAGCGGGTTGAGGTCGTGGCCTTCAGACGCTGCCGGCAGCAGGCGTGCAAACGGATTGGAGGTGAACAGCAGGAAGGCGAGGAAGCCAACGCTGATCATGCCCATCACCGCCAATACCCGTGCCACCACTTCCGACGGCAGCTGCCGCGAGAACGCGGCAACGGCGGCAGTCCACAGCGCCAGCACCAGCGACCACATCAGCAGCGAGCCTTCGTGCGCGCCCCATACCGCCGAATAGCGGTAGATCATCGGCAGCAGCGAGTTGGAATTGTCGGCGACGTAGCGCAGCGAGAAATCCTGGCGCACGAAGGCGATGGTCAGCACCACGAAGGCGGCCAGCACCATGGTCAGCTGCAGCATCGCTGCCGGTCGTGCTATCGCGGTGAGCGCCGGAATGCCGCGTTGGGCACCGACCAGTGGCAGGACGCTTTGCAGCAACGCTGCCAGCAGGGCGAGTATCAGTAGTACCTGTCCGATTTCACCAAGCACTCAGGGCGTTCCCGTCGTTGGGGTGGTGGCCGGGACCTGGTGCTTGTCGTGCGCCACGCCCATCTTGTCGGCCAGCTCCTTGGGCATGTAGGTCTCGTCATGCTTGGCCAGCACATCCTCGGCAACGAACACGCCGTTGGCCATGCGCCCGGTGGCGACCACCGCCTGACCTTCGCGGAACAGATCCGGCAGGATGCGGTCATAAGTTACCGGCAGCACCGCATCGCCATCGCTGACCTCGAAGCGCGCCAGCAGGGCGCCGGGTTCGCGCTTGAACGAGCCTTTGGCGACCATGCCGCCGAGCCGGAAGCGGGCATCGGGCGCGACCTTGCCGGCTTTGACCTCGGCCGGGGTGTACAGATAGGCGATATTGCGTTGCAGGGCGGTGCTGACCAGGGCGACGGCGGCGCCGGCCACCAGCACCACCAGCAATACCCACAGCAGGCGGCGGCGTTGAGTCGGGCTCATCGGCTCAATTCCTCGTCAACCGCTGCGCTGCTGGTACGGCTGGCGCGCTGGATGCGCGCACGGGCCTCGCGCAGCTGCTGACGGATCTGCAGGCGCGGCACGATGAAGTCCCAGGCCAGCACGATGAAGAACACCGCATAGGCCAGCGCCACGTATTTGAAATAGCTCATGCCGATTTCTCCAGCCGTTCGCGCAGCCAGGCCTTGCCAACCTCGCGGCGCAGGTTGTCGGCGCGTGCACGCGAGAGCAGCGAGCCGGCGAACCAGAACTTGGTGGCCAGCACCATGATCCACAGCGGCAGGATCATGCTGCTGTCCATGCTGGATTCGCCGAACACGCGGATGGTCTGGCCCTGGTGCAGCGAGTTCCACCACACCACCGAGTAACGGATGATGGGCAACATCACCACGCCGACGATGGCCAACAGGCCGGCCGCGCGCGCGGCGGCGCGGCGGTCATCGATGGCGCCGTACAGGCCCATCACGCCCAGGTACATGAACAGCAGGATCAGTTCGGTGGTCAGGCGCGGGTCCCAGTCCCACCAGGTGCCCCACATGGGTTTGCCCCAGATGCTGCCGGTGAGCAGGGTGATCAGGGTGAATGCGGCGCCGATGGGCGCGCAGGCCATCGCCAGTATTTCGCATAGCTTGATCCGCCAGATCAGCGCGATGGCGCTGTACAAGGCCATCAGCCCGAATACGAACAGGCTCATCCATGCCGACGGCACGTGGATGTAGAGGATGCGGAAGCTATCGCCTTGCTGGTAGTCGGCCGGCACCACCGCCAGTGCCTGCCACAGGCCGAAGCCGAACAGGGGCAGGGCGGCGATGTAACACCAGGTGGACCAACGGGCGGCGAAGGTATCGAAGTAAGGCGGGGAGCCCAGCTTGTGAAACCAACCTGCTAAACCTTTGAACATCCGCTCGCTCGCTGAGGAAGACGATGGCCGGGCCGCGATCTGCGGCCTGGCCGGCTGGGCGGTGCGGGCTGCACCACCGTTGCTGTTTTCAGACTAGCGCAAGATACCGCAAATCCGGATATCGGCGGTGCGGGATGGCCTACTTGAGGGTCACCGTGCCCTTCATCATCGTCGCGTGGCCCGGGAAGCTGCAGAAGAACGACAGTGGCGCGGCAGCGGCGGTGAGGCGGGCGACCGGGATCGAGAGGGAGGTGGTTTCGCCACCGCCGACCACCTTGCTGTGGGCGATGACGCGGGTGTCGCCGGCCTTGATGTAGTCCGCAGCCAGCCCGGCCTTCATGCCGTCGCTGTCGATGCCGGCCATGTCCGCGGTTTTTGCCACCACCACGTTGTGGCCCATGATGTTCTTGGCCATCTTGCCGGCGTGCTTCAGGTTGATGGTGAAGTTCGCACAGCTCTTGGGTACGTCGATATTGACGGCGTTGAACTTCATCGCATCGTTGCCTTCCAGGCTGACCGAGCAGGTATCGGAAGCGTGCGCGGCGGATGCGCCGCCGATCAGCAGCAGGGCAAGGAAAATACGGGACTTCATGGGTGACTCCTTATCGGTGACTTCTTGAACAGGACAGCGGGAACACACCGCGCGGTGGCGGGTGGGGTGGTTATTGCTTGAGCGATGAAAGCCAGGTGGACACCGCCTTGATGCTGTCCGCGTCCAGCCGCTGGCCGATGCCGTGCATGACCCGGCTGTTGCTGGAGGCATCGATGGCATCGTCGTGGAACTGCTGCAGACGGGTTTGCAGGTAATCGTTCTGTTGCCCGCGCAGTGCCGGGTAGGCGGCATATGGCATGCGCCCGCTGCGGTCGACAAAACCGGCCTGCGGGTTGCCGCGGCCGTCGACGCCGTGACAGCCCTGGCAGGGCGGAATGCCCTTGCGGGTATCACCGTTCCTGTAGATCGCCTGGCCTTGGCTGAGCAGCGCCGGGTCCAGTTCGACAGGCGGTGCATCGGCGGCCGGTGGCGGCACCGGCAGGCTGGCGTAGTAGGCCGACAGGTCGCGGATGTCCTGTTCTTCCAGCGGCGCGGCCATCGCGGTCATCGGTGACTCGGGCATGCGCCCGCTCTTGTAGGCATGCAGCGCCCAGTACAGATAGGCCTCCTTCTGCCCGGCAAGATTCGGGAAGGCCGGGGTGATGGCGATGCCGTCGCCGCCATGGCAGGCCGCGCAGATCTCGGACTTGCCCTTGCCGGCCTGGGCATCGCCACTTGCGGCATGTGCGCTGCGCAGGTCGTAGCGTGCCGGCGGTGGTGGCGTGGCCGCTGCAGCGTTGTCGGCGGCGGGCGTGGCCGCGGCCGCATCGGTGCTCGCCGGTGGATCGGCTTGTGGGGTGGCCGCAAGCGCGGCGATCAACCAGAGCGCCTTCATAAGGCCACCTCGAACAACATGCCGAGCAGATTGACGTTGTAGCTGGATGGCCCGCCATCGGTATAGACCCGATGGTCATAGACCAGGGTGTCCTCGAAGCCGAAGTAATGCCAGTCCGACAGATTGCCGCGCTCATAGGTATCAAACAGGCGCAGGCGCATGCGCTTGTTCAGCGGCACGGACAGGCCGGCAGTCACCGAGTTGACCCGGTACACCATCACCGGATAGCTGCCGGTGGCCAGTGCCGCATTGGCCGGCGTGGTCAGGGCGTCGGGCGAGTTCATCCGGTAGCTGGTCTTGCCGCGCGAATAGGTCCAGTTCCAGGCCAGGTCCAGGGTGGCGCGGCCCAGCCGGCGGGTGAAGTTCAAGCCGGCGTAGTGGTTGCGTTGGGCATCGTCCATCCACCAGCGATTGGCGTCCGGATAGGTCGGGCCGCCCAGCGCCGGGTCCGAGCCGGTGGCGTCGTTGACGTTGGCAAACACCAGGGTGGAGCGGTCCAACCCATACCAGGCGCTGGCAGTGGTGTTGGGGTTGGGCTGCCATTCCCACTGCACGCTGCCGGCATAGGTGTCAAAACGTTGCCGGCCAATCTGCGCGTCATAGCGGTTGCGGTCACCGCGCACCGAGGCGTAGATCGTCATGTCATGCGGCAGGATGAAGGTGGCCATCAGGTCCATCTTCTGCTGCGTACGCGAGGCGATGTCGTATTTGCGCAGGTTGGACACCGTATGCGGGCTCAGCCCACCTGCGGGCTCGACAAAGCCGGGCAGGGAACTGGAGAAGGTGAACTCGTAGGGGTCGTAGTAATACCTGCTGCCACTGCGGTCCAGGTAGGAATAGTTGGCGCGGAATGTCAGCCAGTCGAGCGCGCGGTTGTTCCAGCCCAGCTTGAGCAGGTTGTCGTGGGTGGTGGCTACCTCACGGTGGGCGCGTTCGATCGCGGTATAGGTGTAGCTGGCCGACAAGGTGTTCTTGTTGCTGCTGCGGAAGTCGGCGCCGGTCGAGACCTCGCGAGTTTCCTTGTCCAGCGGCAGGTTGCGGATGCGGGTGAGCACGGAGGCGTTCGGGCCGCGATCCCAGACCCCCATTTCGCCCGGCACCACGCTGCCCTGCGCGCCGTTCTCGGCGATATAGCCATACTGGTCGGTGAGCGGGTTGTAGGCCCAATAGCTGCCGCTGTAGTCCTCGCGCAGATAGCGCGCGGTATTGCGCCAGGTGACATCGTCACTGGGCATCAGCACCAGGCGCGCATCCACCTTCTGGTTGTTGATGGCCAGGCCGGCGCGCTTGCGCGACAGTGCGTCGGTGGTGTTCCAGTTGGCGCAGTCGTAGATGAAGGGCGGTGCCAGCGCCTGCCCGAACTGTCCCTGGCAATCCATTGGTGCCAACAGCTTGTCGTTCTGGCGCATGGTGGTCAGTGCCAGGTTCACCGAGAAATCGCCATTCCAGGACGGAAGCCTGCGGCCGAAGGTGAAGCCGAGGCGGTGGTAGTCATTCTCCGGCTCGTAAGCGAACGAGCCCTGGGTCAGCGGTGGCGTGTAGGCCCCGGCCACCGAGTACAGGCCGTAGGGCACCTGGTAGTCATAGGAACTGTGCGCGTTGCGGAAGAACGAGCCGGTGTAGTTGAAATCGCTGCGCCAGACATTGCCGACAAAACGGACGCCGCCCATGAAGTTGAGCGTACTGTCATCGATCGGGCGCGGGATCTCATAAACGCCGCCATTGGCCGGGAAGGGGTAGTTGAAGAAGAACGGCCCGCCGAAGGGACGCGCGCCGCTGCGCTCTTCGTGGCTGAGGCTGGCATAGCCGGTCCAGCGCGGGTTGAGCAGGTAGTTGATGCTCACCCCGACCTTGTCGCGCACCACGCGCAAGCTGCTGAGCGGTTGCGCGGCCGAGATCGCTGCCACCTGCGCGGCGCTGCTGCCGGCTGCAGCGAGGCCGGGTTTCAGTGTCAGGTGTGCGCTGCCGACGCCATCCCAGATCGAGCGCGCATTGCCACTGAGCACATTCGGCGTACTGCGCGCGAAGGCCTGCACCTTGTAGCGGCCCGCCTGCCCGAACACCGCGCGCAGGTACTGGTTGTCGCGGTCAAGGTGGCTCATGCGAACATCGACGTAGCGCCCATCCTCAGCGCGCGCCAGGCTGAAGTTGGCCTGCAGAACGATGCCATCGTCAGGGTCGCGGAAGCGGCGCCAGTTGGTGTTGCGCTCATCGCCACTGAGGTGCAGGTAGCCAAGCGCGACATTGCCCGACCAGGCCCAGCCGTTATCGCCGAAAGGCCTGGCCGTGGCCAGTTGCGGCGCGCAACCGTACAGGAAGCCGGTGGGGGTCCGCTTGTTCTCCGCGCTCAACCAGCTTTCACCGTCCGGATCACAGCCGTCCCAAGCGATGCGGCCGCTGGCGTCCAGCCAGTTGCCGAACTGCAGGTCAATGCCGGCGCCGCTGTCCTGGGCTTGTGCCAGGCCGGCAATCAAAGCCAGGGACAACAATGAGCAGCGGCAGTTCCTTGAACGATTCCGTGTGCACATGTCGTTCTCCCTTTACTTGTGCAGACGTGGGCCGGAAGGATGGTTGGAGCCGTGTACCTGGGCGTGGCAGGTGATGCAGCCGCGTCCCATCAGGCGTTCATCAGCGGTCAGTCCGTTGCCGAGCGAGGTCTCGGTCTGCAGGTCGTTGGGGTGGCGGGTATGCGAATGGCATTGCTGGCACAGCATCGGGATTGGCGCCACCAGCAGCGCGTGCTGGTTGGAGCCATGCACCTGGTGGCAGTTCAGGCAGCTCTCGCGCACCGGTGCGTGTTCAAACAGGAACGGGCCGCGTTTCTCGGCGTGGCACTGGTAGCAGGTCTCGTTGACCGTATCGGTCTTGAGCAGGATGGGGTTGAGCGTGCCATGCGGGTTGTGGCAATCCACGCAGCTGATCGCGCCCTCCGGCAGCGGCATGTGCGAGCGCCGATTGAACTGCTGGCGGATGTCCTTGTGGCAGGTGGCGCAGGTTTCGCTGACCGACTGTTTGGCGGTCAGGCCTTCAGCGGAAAACTTGACCATCGGGTTGTGACAGTCGCTGCACGACAGATCATTGCGTTGGTGCACCGAGCCCAGCCAGGCATCGCGTGGGCCGCCGGAATGGCAACCCAGGCAGCTCTCGGTCTGGTTTGCCACCGGCGTGCCACCATCGTGGGTATAGGCAATGATCGAGCCCTTCTGGGTCGGGTTGGCGGCATGCACGGAGCCGGGCCCGTGGCAGGCCTCGCAGGTGGCGGTATTGGGATTGGCCGCCAACGCAACCTGCATGCCGGCGGCGTGCGCGGTATGTGCGAAGTTGTCGTTTTCCTTGCTGTGGCAGGCCGTGCAGACCTGCTGGCCGACCGCCTTGGCCTGCGGGTGGGCCTTGTTGCGCGCGGGAACGGCATCGGCAAAGCCGGGCGGGGCGTTGAAGCCGTGCCCGGATTGGGTGGAAGCGAAATGGGTTTCGGGGAGTTTGACCGCCTGCCCACTGGCATCGGCTTTCACCGGGGCCAGCCATGCGGCGGATATCAGGATCGCGGTTGCAAGCAACGCCAGTAATGCGAGATAGAACCGCACGATCCCCTCCTTTGGGTTGTCCCTGCCGATGGGTGGGAGACAACTGGGCAATCAGAACGTAATGACGATTACGTCGCGATTCTGTGAGGAGCCCGGGTACAGTTCAAGCTGCGCTGCAGCAAGCTGCGGTTCAGTTCCGCGGCAGGGCGCCGGCCATGAACAGGCGTACCGCGGCGCGCGCCTGTTGCTGCGCGCGGGGCAGATCACTGCTGTCCATGCGGCCATTGACCGAGCGCAGAATCAAGCCGCCGATGACCACCATGTAGAAAAAATGCGCGGCCTGGTCGGGGTCTTCGATGTACATGCGGCCGGCTGCGGTTTCACGCGCGAAGTAGTGGCTGAGCAGGATTTCCATCGGCGCCACGCCGTGTGCCTGGAACCAGTCGCGCAGGGCGGGCTGGTTCATGCCTTCGGAGATGACCACCCGGTGGCAGGCCAGGCGCGTAGGCGAGAGGATTTCCTCGGCCATCTGGCTGCCGGCTTCTTCCAGGGCCTCGGTGGGCGGCAGGGGTGATTGCAGCAAGGTATCCAGGCTGCGCCCGAAATCATTGATGCTCTGTTCCATCAGGGCATGGATCAGGCCTTCCTTGTCGCCGAAGGCGCGGTACAGCGTGGCCATCGAGCCGCCTGCGCGTTTGACGATGTCGGACAGACGCGCGGCCTGGTAGCCCTTTTCGTTGAAGACTTCGGTAGCGGCGGCCAGGAATTTCTCCACCCGCAACTCACCACGCCGCTGCAGTTCCACCACCGGACGGGGCGGCAAGGTGGGCTTGGCTACGCTCGGGACTTCAGTGGGGGACCGCTCAGCCATGGGCTTGGTTTGTTTTGTGAAGTCAACGTCAAGAATAGCGCTGTTTTGATCTTCAGGAGTTGGCGATGCGGATTGCCGCCGCTGCGGTCAGTGGCGCCAGCACCGCGCTGACCAATAATCCAGCCGCAAGTATCAGCAGCGGGCCGCTGGCATCGAAGCCCTGCGCCGCTGCCGCCACCGCGCCGGCGCCGAATACCAGCACTGGCACATACAGCGGCAGGACCAGCAGCGCCAGCAGGATGCCGGCCCGGCGCATGCCCACGGTCAAGGCCGCAACCACCGCGCCGAGCAGGCTCAGCAGGGGCGTGCCCAGCGCCAGTGCGGTGACCAGCACCGGCAGCTGTTCACGGGGCAGGTGCATCAGCTCGGCCAGCAGGGGGCTGACCAGCACCAGCGGGAAGGCAGTGGTCAACCAATGCGAGAACACCCGCACCGCCACCAGCCAGGCCAAGGGCACCGGTGACAACAGCCATTGCTCCAGCGAGCCGTCCTCGGCATCACTGCGGAACAAGGTGTCCAGCGACAACAGGCCGGCCAGCAGGATGGCCAGCCACAGCACCGCCGAGGCCACGCTCTGCAGCAGCTTGGGGGCGCCGCCCAGCGCCAGCGCGAACAAGGCCACGACCAGCACGGCGAACAGGATCGGCTGTGCGGCATCGCCACGGCGGCGCCACAGCAGTTTCAGGTCACGTGCCAGCAGTGCGCGTGCGGCCGAGAGCAGCGTGGGTTGAGGACCGGGCAGGCTCATGCGGCATCCTCCTGGTCGGCCGCACTGCGCAGGGTCAGGGTGCGGGTGCGGACCGGCGGTGCGGCGTAGGCGCCATGGGTGGTCACCAAGGCGCCGCCGCCACTGCGCAGGTGCGCCGAGATCATTCGGTTGACCAGGTTGATACCTTCCAGGTCGAGGTTGGCATAGGGTTCGTCAAGCAGCCAGATCGGTGCCGGCGACAGCCAGATGCGGGCAAGCGACAGACGCTTCTTCTGGCCGGCGGACAATTGCCGCACCAAGGTGTCTTCATAACCGGCCAGGCCGACGATGGCGAGGGCGTTGCCCGGCATCTGCCGTGCCCGCCGACCTTGCAGTCCACACAGGAAGTGCAGGTTCTCCAGTGTGCCCAGGTCCTGCTTGAGTGCGGTGAGATGGCTCAGGTAAGCGATATAGCGCGAACGGTCGGTACTGCTGGCCGGGCGCGCGTCGATTTCGATCTGGCCTTCGTCCGGGCGCAGCAGACCGGCCAGCACGCGCAGCAAGGTGGTCTTGCCGGCGCCATTGCTTCCTTGCACCAGCAACGCTTCGCCGGCATCCACGTGCAGGTCCAGCGGCCCGAATACCGGATCGTCATTGCGGCTGAAGCGCAGGCCGCGGGCGTTGAGCAGCGGCGGGATGTTTGCAGTTTCAATCATCGGATCGGGCGCTTCCGTCCATGGCAGGTGGCGCAGGCTGGGCAGCGCATCGGGGCGCGCAGTATAGCGCCGGGCCGGCGCTGTCCCGCGCTGTACGGATACGCGGAGGCAGGCCGGTAGCGCCGGCTTTGCGTACACTCGGGGTTTTCTCCCCCGGTGTGTACGTACCCATGCATCCGCAGACCAAGTTGCCCAAGGTGGGCACCACCATTTTCACCGTGATGTCGCAGCTGGCCGCCGAGCACGGCGCGGTCAATCTTGGCCAGGGCTTCCCGGATTTTTCCGCCCCGCAACGCTTGATCGATGAAACCGCCAAGGCGATGCGCGATGGTTTGAATCAATACGCGCCGATGACCGGCGTGGCGCCGTTGCGCCAGGCCATCGCGCAGAAGGCGCTGGATTGCTATGGCGCGCAGGTTGATCCGGACACCGAGATCACCGTCACCTCCGGCGGCACCGAGGCGATCTTCAATGCCATCCATGCGGTGGTGCGCGCCGGTGAGGAAGTCATCGTGCTGGACCCGGCCTATGACTGCTATGAGCCAGCCATTGATCTGGCCGGCGCGCGCGCCGTGCATGTGCCGTTGGACCCTCAGACCTTCGCGGTGGACTGGGACCGCGTGCGCGCGGCGATCACCCCGAAGACGCGCATGTTGATGGTCAACACGCCGCACAACCCGTCCGGGGCCATGTTGACTGCCGATGACATGCAGGCCCTGGCCGATGTGTTGCGTGGCACCGACATCTATCTGATTTCCGATGAGGTGTACGAGCACATCATCTACGACGGTGCGCGGCACGAGTCGGCCTTGCGTTACCCGGAGCTGCGTGAGCGCGCCTTCGTGATTTCGAGCTTTGGCAAGACCTATCACTGCACCGGCTGGAAGATCGGCTACGCGATCGCACCGCCGGCAATGACCGCCGAATTCCGCAAGGTGCACCAGTACAACACCTTCACCACCTACAGCCCGGCGCAGTACGGGTTTGCCGCAATGATCCGCGACGAGCCCGAGCACCATCTGGAGCTGGGCGCGTTCTACCAATCCAAGCGTGATCGCTTCCGCGAACAGCTGCTGACCACGCGCTTGAAGCCGCTGCCGGTGCCGGGCGGGTACTTCCAGTTGGTGGACTACTCGGCCATCAGCGACCTGCCGGACCATGAGTTCGTGCGCTGGCTGACCATCGAGAAGGGCGTTACCGCCATTCCGCTGTCGCCGTTCTATGAAACACCGCCCGCCGGGCAGCGCCTGGTGCGGCTGTGCTTTGCCAAGAACGATGCCACCCTGGATGCGGCGATCGAGCGGCTGCGGGCGCTTTGACAGCAGGCGCGCCGATGGACACGGGTCTGCTGGTTTTCGGTTTGGCGTTTGCCGCGTTTGTGCTTGCGGCAGTGCTGAAAGGCTACTTGTTCCTTGCCGTGGTCCAGCCTGGTCTGCAGGCGCGCGGGGTGCCGGTGGACGAGGGCCGGTTGGCGTTTCGCGGCAGTTTTGGCCGCTATACCCGTGACTATCTGGCGTTGCTCGATGAGGCCGAACTGCGGCAGCCGGCCAATCGCTGGATTGCACGGCTGCAGTGGTGGCTGCCGGTGCTGGGTGCGGTCACGGCCGCCAGCGCGCTTTTCTCTTCATGGCTTACAGGACGATGACGACAATGCAGGACCTGCGTATTTCCCTGGTGCAGGGCGACACCCGCTGGCACGACCCGGCGGGCAACCGCGCCTATTACGGTGCCTTGCTGGCGCCGCTCGCAGGCAATACCGATCTGGTGATTCTGCCGGAGACGTTTACCAGCGGCTTTTCCAATGATGCGATCGATCAGGCCGAAGACATGGACGGCCCCACCGTTGCGTGGGTCATCGATCAGGCGCGCGCGCTGGGTGCGGTAGTCACCGGCAGCGTGCAGCTGCGGGTGGATGGCAAGGTCTACAACCGCTTGTTGTGGGCCACGCCGGAAGGTGAGCTGCACTATTACGACAAACGCCATCTGTTCCGTTATGGCGGCGAGCACAAGCGCTATGCCGCAGGCAACGAGCGGCTATGCGTGGAATGGAAGGGCTGGCGGATCAATCCGCAGATCTGCTACGACCTGCGTTTTCCAGTGTTCTGCCGTAATCGCTTCGATGTGGAACGGGCAGGGCAGATGGATTTCGACCTGCAGATCTTCGTGGCCAACTGGCCGTCGGCGCGCGCCTACGCTTGGCAGACGCTGGCGCGTGCGCGGGCGATTGAGAACCTGTGCTATGTGGCGGTGGTGAACCGCATTGGTGTGGACGGCAACGGTCTGCATTATTCCGGCGACAGCGCGGTGATCGATTTCCTGGGTCAGCCGCAGCTGGAAATCCGCGAGCGCGAACAGGTGGTCACCACTACGGTCTCGGCACAGGCGTTGGCTGCGCATCGCGAACGGTTCCCGGCAATGCTCGATGCCGATGCGTTTACCCTGGGCGGCCCGGTGGTGGTTCGCTGAACGCTGGCCGCGCGCTGCGACGGGCAGCTCTTTGCAATGTGCAAGGGGGCTGTCAGTCTCGGTGCCGGCTCCAACCAAGCAGAGGTGTGCGATGAAAAAGATGATGGCAGTGGTTGTGGCGCTGGCGCTGGGCATTGCGCCGGCCGCACAGGCGGCAGGCAATATCGACTGTGAGTTGCACTACAACCTGTCGGGTTGGTCGGCGTTCTACAAGACGTCCAGCGGTACCGGCACGATCACCTGTGACAATGGCGCCAACATTCCCGTCAAGATCAGCGCCAAGGGCGGTGGTTTGACCGTTGGCCGCACCACCATCACCGACGGCCGTGGCCGCTTTACCGGTGCGTATTCGCTTGATGACCTGCTGGGTACCTATGCAGCGGCCGAGGCCCATGCCAGCGCTTCGCGGGCCAATGATGCGCAGGCGATGACCAAGGGCGATATTTCCCTGGCTTTGGCAGGCACCGGGCGCGGTTGGAGCCTGGGTATCGGCTTCGGCAAGTTCGTGATCGAGCGCCGCTGATCTTCCAGCGGCGGAATCCGGCGCAGAAGTGCGCCGCTTCCTTCTCCCGCGTGCGGGAGAGGGGCGCCCGCAGTGGTGAATGAAGGGAGCTTTCACCCCCTCGGGTTTCACTCGTCAGCCGCCACCGGGAACGCCTTGAGCGCCGCCCACACCAGCGGCTTGGCCCATTCGGGTACCTGGCCGAACTCTTCCTGGCTGACCGGGCACAGGATCCGGCTACGGTCCACTTCCAGTACCAGCAGAGGCTCGACCGCGCCGTCGGCATCCGGCGGGCGGCTGTTGTCGTAAACGTGCAGCGTGGTCAGATGTGGCAGCAGCTCGATCAGATTCAGGCGCGAGCTGTCGTAGCGCTGGCGGATCTTGTCTTCCGGAATATCGTGGCCGCCAGCGGCCACGCGCTCGGCAACGCGCTGCAGGTGCAGCCCGATGCTGTCCAGGCCGCAGAACCACACGGTGACTTCGTGCTGCACACAGGCCTCATGCAACAGTTTGGGAATGGTGTTGGCGCCCAGCGTGGTTTCGAACGCGTAGTCACGGTTGGATTGCATCGCCTCGCGCAGGCGGCGGGTGCCTTCCTGCCAGGCGGTGGCATTGGCCTCGGCCAGCGGCCAGCCCTGTTCCACCAGTTGCCGGGTGAAGGCGTCGGGGTTGAACCAGGTCGCGCCGTCGTGCTGCAGCATCATGCCCAGCAATGAACTCTTGCCGGCGCCATTGACGCCGGCCAATACCAGGATCCGTGCCATCGGTCAGAGCGACTTGCCCGGGATGATTTTCAACCCCCGCCGGGCAGGGCGATCCAATGCCTTGGCCAGGGTCTTGCCGTCATCGAGCACCGCGAGGTGGGCGTCGAACTCAGCCTGCAGTTGCTTGAGTGACTGCGCGCGCTGGGCTGCGGCCGAAGCGCCTGAGGCCTGAGCGACCAGACGCTGGTACTCCTCGGCAGACACCACCACCGCCTGCGGGTGGTTGTGGTTGGTGACCACCACGGCGCCGAGCCGGGCGACCTTGCGCATCAGCTCAGGCCAGCCCTTGGCCTTGACGTCGCTGGCGGGCGTCTTTTCAAGGTCCAGCAGGTTCAGAGAGAGGTCCATGGCGCTGCCCGTGAGTGGATGTTGGGAAAATATACCAAATTTCCCAATTTGGGAAATTAATGGGGCCGAACGCTTGGTCGTGATGCTCTGCTGATGGGGGCGCGCCTTGACCAAGGTGATGCAGTGCTGAGCGTCTAACGGCATTTGTTGCCCAGATGAATGACGTTGGCTGGGGCAGCTGCACAGGTGAGTGGTCGAGCATCTGCGCGGACCCTTAATTGTTGCAATCGTTAAAAATATTATCTGCCTTCAGAAAACTCTCGGCTTTTGGGGCTTTTCTTGTATCACCGGTGAGATGGAGAAAAACATACTCGTTTGACAGCAGGGGGCGGCACGTATGTGGCGGACCTCGGCTGCCATGAGGTCGAAATATTGGGCCTTGAAGTTGAAATTGATCAAAGAGGTCAACGAGTATGGATACGAATATCTCCGCAGATGGTGGTCGAGCCAACGTCATTAAAAAAGACTGGCTCGCAGAAAGCGCATCTCAGACAGCTCACGCTGCGGCCGGAATCGATGCTGCAAGTATTGATGTCTCCGCCATGGCCTATTCAAGCGTCACGCCGGTAATCGCAGCGGTGACGGATGACAAGGGATTCAACCAAGGTCTCGTCGAAAATGGCGGCAGGACCGATGACGGTCGGCCGACGCTTTCCGGTACTGCCGAAGCTGGCTCCATCGTGCACTTCTACAACAACACTCAGCTGATTGGCAGCGCCGTAGCAGCGGCCAGCGGTGACTGGTCCTTTACTCCGCGTCTTCCACTGGCCGACGGCCGGCACCAGTTGTCCATCATCGTGGAATATCCGGGCGGCGACATCAGTGAGACTTCGCCGCCGTACGTGATCATTGTCGACACGATTACGCCGGAGCTGCCTGCCATTGGCGCGGTTCTGGATGACAAGGGCCCGATCCAGGGTGCCATTGCAAATGGCGGAGTCACCGATGATGGCAAGCCGACCATTACGGGCAAAACGCTGCCTGGTGTTGTGGTGCATATCTACAATCGCGGTGAATTGATCGGCAACACCGAGGCGGATGGAAATGGCAACTGGTCATTCGTTCCCCGCTTGCCGTTGGCTGATGGAACGCATCAACTGGCCATTGCACACGAATATGGCAATGGCGACGTCAGTGATCTGTCCCTGCCCCATGTGATCATTGTTGACACGTCGACTTCCGGGGCGCCAGTCATCGGTGCGGTGCTGGACGATCAAGGGTCGATCCAGGGTGCCGTTGCAAATGGAGGTTTCACCGATGATGGCCGACCAACGCTTACGGGCAGAGCGCACCCGGACGTAGTGGTCCATGTCTACAATCAGCACCAGTTGATTGGTAATGCCCAGGTCGACAGCAACGGGGATTGGAGCTTCGTTCCAAAACTGCCATTGGCGGATGGCATGCATGAATTGACCATCATTCATGAGTATCCTGATGGCGATGTCAGTCAGCTTTCTGAGCCTTACGTGATCATCGTTGACAGGGTCCTTCCTGCTGCGCCCGTGGTTGGTGGCATCGTTGATGACGCAGGTCGCATCACCGGCTTGATCGGAAGCGAGGGTACTACCGATGATAACCGGCCGACCGTTGTTGGTACCGCCGAAGCTAATGCCACCGTCGTCGTTTACGACAAGGGCAAGGAGATCGGCCGTACGGCAGTCGATGACCAGGGGAACTGGAGTTTCACGCCGGCTGCAGCATTGAAGAATGGTACGCATATCTTCACTTGCTGGGTAATGGATCGCGCAGGCAACCAGAGTGAGTTCCTATCTCCGCCATTTGAGTTCGAGGTTGATGCAAGCGCAGATCGCATCCGCATCTACAGTGCTGACGACAATGTCGGTGCTGACGTAGGTACCTTGTTGTCGGGAGAAACCACCGACGACAGAACGCCGACATTGTCTGGGACAGCCAATGCGGATGGCATCGTCCGGATCTACGAGGGCGGCAAGCTGCTTGGTCAGGTACTTGCCGATGAATTCGGTGATTGGGAGTTCACGCCTGATGTCGCACTGAGTCAGGGTGTACACCAGTTCCAGGCGACGGTAACCCGCGAGTTCACCGGCGAAAGTGCGCTCAGCGCAGTGTTCAAGCTAACGGTGGAATCGGGTACGCGTGGCATCGAGAAAGCATCTGTTGATGCTGGTTTCGAGTTGTCGCAGGTGCTGGTGGAAACGGGTGGCGAGTTGTTTCCGTCTGCTCCGCAGGCCTCCGCTGCTGCGCCCCAGAACCATGTGCCGTACTCCGGTCCGGATCTGTTGAGCCAGTACGAAATCGTTCTTGAGGCTTACTGATCCTGATTGACAGTCGCGGTGAGGCATTTGCCGCGACAAAGAAAAAGCCCGGCGCATGGCGCCGGGCTTTTTCTTTGTTCATTTCGCTAAAGCGACCAGACGCGAAGTCTGGTCGTTGGCGAATCAGGCGCCGCGCGGGCCGCGGTTGCCTCCGCCGCCGGGACGACCACCGCCACCCGGACGGCCTGCGCCGCCGGGGCGGTTGCCACCCGGGCGCGGGCCACCTGAGGGACGACCGCCGGGGCCGCCCGGGCCACGGTTGCCGCCACTCGGGCGATTGCCGGCCGGACGCGCGCCGTACGGGCTGAAGCCCGGGTTGGCGTGGTCGGACGGGAAGCTCGGGGCATTGCCCGGGTGACCGTAGGGGTGCTTGCGCTGGCCCTGGCCTTGACCCTGGCTTGCGCCCTGGCCGCCAGCACCCTGCGGACGGCCCTGACCGGGACCGCCACGGCTGGCACCGGGTGCGCCGCCCGGACGCGGCTTGCCGTAGGGACGGGCCTGGCCGTCAGCGGCGGCCGGGCCACGGCCCGGACCACGATTGCCGCCGGGGCCGCGTGCTGCGCCCGGACCTGCATTGCGGTGGCCGCTCGGGCCGGTGCTGACACCGTCCGGCACATACCAGGTGCGGAACGCAGCCGGGTTGCCATCCGGCAGGCTGCGGTCGCCAGCGGGCTTGCGCTGCTTGAACGGCTTCTGCGACTGCTTGGCTGCGGCTTCGCCGCTGACCGTCAGGCCGCCCTTGAAGCCGCCGCCGCTCTTGCCGCCACGGCCACGGCCGCCGCGGTCTTCGCGCACGTTGTCAAAGCGACGCAGTTCGCGGCCTTCGTCAGCGGTGTTGTGGCCGTTGACGTAGGCATTGCCACGGCTGCCTTCGCGGGACACGCGCAGGGTGGTCTTGACCGCCTTGCGCTGGCCGATCACCGGCTGCAGGGTCAGTGCCGACGGGGTGCCTTCTTCCAGCTTGAGCTGGGCGCGCAGCGCGTCAACCTGCTGGGTGGTCAGTTCCACCGACTTGCCACGCATCAGTTCGCGCGGCAGCTCGATCTTGCCGTAACGCGTGCGCTTCAGGCGGCTGACCTGGCAGCCCTGCGATTCCCACAGGCGGCGCACTTCGCGGTTGCGGCCTTCCTTCACCACTACGCGGAACCAGTCGTGCGAGTCGGTGCCGCCGATGCGCTCGACTTCGTCGAACTTGGCGCCGCCGTCTTCCAGTAGTACGCCACGGCCGAGGCGCTCGATGATTTCGTCGGAGACCTTCTCTTCGCCTTCCGGTGCACGCACGCGCACCACGTACTCGCGCTCGACTTCAAACGACGGGTGCATCATCGCGTTGGCGAGTTCACCGTCGGTGGTAGCCAGCAGCAAGCCGGTGGTATTGATGTCGAGGCGGCCGATGGCGATCCAGCGTGCACCCTTCAACGGCGGCAGCGCTTCGAATACGGTCGGGCGGCCTTCGGGATCGTCACGCGTGGTGACTTCGCCCTCGGGCTTGTTGTAGATCAAAACGCGCGACGGGTCGGTCAGGGCGCTGGCGACAAAGCTGCGACCGTCAAGGTCGATCTTGTCGCCGCTCTTGATCGACATGCCGGTCTTGGCGACTTCGCCATTGACCTTGACCAGGCCGTCGGCGATGCGCTGCTCCAGTGCGCGGCGCGAGCCCAGGCCGGCTTGTGCCAGGACCTTGTGCAGGCGCTCTTCGAGCTTGGGCTGCTGTTCGGTGTCAGCTTCGCGCTTGAGCGAGAGCTTGTTCAACGAAGGTTTACGGGGGGTGTCACTCATCTGTTTGGCTCCGGCCGGCGTTTTCCGCGTCGGCCTCTGGTTCGGAATCGGCTACGTCAACAGCCACGGTCGTCGTCGCGACGGCGTTGTTTTCAGTTTGTTCCACTTCCGCCGCGCGCTCTCCCGGCGCGGCGTCGGGTTCGCCGGTGAAGGCGGTGTCGGATGCGACCGCGTCTGAATCCGTGGATTCTGGCGTGGCTGCGGGTGTCGTATCGCTATCGTTGGCGGCGTCCAGGCCCATGGGCGAGGCGGCGCCGGCGGCTAGCGGAGCAGCTGGCTGGCCGTCGCCATCCAGCGGTAATTGCGGTTCCAGCTCGCCGATATCGCGCAGTTCGGACAGCGGCGGCAACTGGTCCAGGCGCTTGAGCCCGAAATAATCCAGGAAGCCCTTGGTGGTGCCGAACAGGGCCGGCTTGCCGGGCACATCGCGGTGGCCGATGACCCGGATCCACTCGCGCTCTTCCAGCGCCTGGATGATGTTGCTGCTTACCGCCACGCCGCGGACCTGTTCAATCTCGCCGCGGGTGATCGGCTGCCGGTAGGCAATCAGCGCCAGGGTTTCCAGGGTGGCGCGGGTGTAGCGGGTCTTGCGTTCGGTCCACAGCCGGGACACCCAGCCGTGCACTTCGCTGGTGATCTGGTAGCGGTAGCCGGAGGCTACTTCGACCAGTTCCACGCCGCGTCCAGCGCAGCCTTCGCGCAGCAGTTCCAGTGCCCGTTCAATGCTGCCCGGCGGCGCCGGTGCATCCTCGGGAAACAGGCCCTGCAGCTGCGTCAGGGTTACCGGCTGGCTGGAGGCCAACAGGGTTCCTTCGACAATGCGGTTGATCAGCGGTTGATCCATGCGTTGGGTCGGTTGCTCAGGCGGGAATGTCGGCGTCATCGAACTCGCTGGAAAACTGCAGCGGTGCGTTGGTGTTGCCGGTGGCCAGGGACTTCACATAAATCGGAGCAAGTGGGGCTTCCTGCACGAGGTCGAGCAGTTGCTCCTTGGCCAGTTCCAATACCGCAAGGAAGGTGACCAGAACGCCGAGCTTGCCTTCTTCGGCGGTGAACAGACTTTCAAAACGGTAGAACTTGTCGCCTTCCAGCAGGCTGAGCACATCGCCCATGCGCTGCCGCACACTCAGAGCCTCGCGTTTGATCGCGTGGCCGCTGAACAGCTCGGCGCGCTTGAGTACGTCGTGCAGCGCCAGCAGCATTTCCTTCAGTTCCACCGGCGGTGGGGTCTTGACCAGCACCCGCTCGGGCACGAAGGCGTGCGCCATGCTGGTGTCGCGGTCCTGCCGGGGCAGGCTGTCGATGTCCTCGGCGGCCTGCTTGAAACGTTCGTATTCCTGCAGACGGCGTACCAGCTCGGCGCGCGGGTCTGCTTCTTCGCCTTCGATGCTGGGTGGGCGCGGCAACAGCATGCGCGACTTCACTTCAGCAAGAATGGCTGCCATCACCAGATACTCGGCTGCCAGTTCAAAGCGCAGCTCCTGCATCACGTTGATGTATTCCACGTACTGCTTGGTGATCTCGGCGACCGGGATATCAAGGATGTCCAGGTTCTGCCGGCGGATCAGGTAGAGCAGCAGATCCAGCGGGCCCTCGAATGCGTCAAGGATGACTTCCAGTGCGTCCGGCGGAATGTACAGATCCTGGGGGATCTGCAGAACCGGCTGGCCATGCACCATCGCCAGCGGCATTTCCTGCTGCTGAGGTAAGGATTGCTGCGCTGGCGGGTTCGCGTCGTGCGCGAGTTCGGAAGTCATCAGGTCGACATTCGGGGGTATTGCGGGCTGTACACACCCCAGGTTCTCGCCCGGGAGGGTTCCAGCCCCTGTATTACGAGCTACTCGCGCTTGTTTGGCGCGCTTCCACACATAAACAACAAGGCGCGCCGCAGTATCAGCGGCAACGTCATTACGAGGAGGTCGTCTACGCGGTCCGGGAAGTGATGTGCTTCGGTGGTTGGGTGGCGGGTCTGGGCCCGTCACCGCACCGAGCGGCAACTGGCCGACTGCGTGCAATGGACTAAAGAGTAATCGCCCGGGCAGGGCGGTGTCCAGCATTGTGACGCTAGACTTGGCATCGTTCCATTCAGCAGACAAGCGGAGAAAGGCCAGTGTGGTACGTAATCGAGGGCTATGACGGTACGGATGTGCTTGCGGCGCGGCTGCAGGCGCGGGCGGCGCACCTGCAGCGGTTGCAGACATTGCTTGACCAGGGGCGGCTGCTTTTGGCCGGTCCCTGTCCTGCGGTTGACGCGGAAGATCCCGGTCCGGCCGGCTTCAGCGGCAGCGTGGTGATTGCCAGTTTCGAGAATCTGGGCGCCGCGCGGGCCTGGGCCGAGGCTGACCCTTACGTGGCGGCGGGCGTCTATGTGCGCGTGGATGTGCGGCCATTCCGCAAGGTGTTGCCATGAGCCGGGTCGAGCGGATCCGCAGCGCCCTGCAGGCGGCGTTCACCCCGCAGCTGGTGGAGGTGCGGGACGACAGCCACCGTCACGCCGGCCATGTTGGGGCCAGTGATGGGCGAGGGCATTTCAAGGTCATGGTGGTTAGCGAGGCATTTGCGGGCAAGGCGCCGCTGGCCCGCCACCGGGCGGTCTATGCCGCGCTCGGCGACATGATGGAAACGGACATCCATGCGCTCTCGATCAAGGCGCTGACCCCCCAGGAGCAGAGGGCTCCGGGCTGAACGGGCAAGGTGACCGCAGGACGCCCGGCAAGCTGGACAGGACAGTACTTGTCCGCACGGGACATCCAGACCTAACGAACTGTTTACAATCGCAATTGGAAACGTTTACAGTCCGCCTCACCCTGTATTGCGGAGGGTAGGGCGGTGGCGAAGTCGGCAGTTACGATCAAGGATGTCGCCCGCGAGGCGAATGTCTCCGTCGCCACGGTGTCACGCGCGCTCAATGGCCACGACAATGTCGCCGCGCCGGTGCGCGCGCTGGTCCTTGAGGTCGCCAAGCGCTTGCGCTACAGCCCGCATGCGGCTGCGCGCAGCCTCAGCAGCCGCAGTACCCAGACCGTCGGCCTGGTACTTCCTGACCTTTACGGCGAGTTCTTTTCCGAGTTGATGCGCGGCATCGACGGCGTGGCCAGTGCCCATCGCCGGCACCTGCTGGTGTCCAGCTACCACGGTGAACAGAAACAGCAGGGTGCCGTGCTGCAGGCGATGCGTGGCCGCGTGGATGGCCTGCTTGTCCTGTCGCCCTACGCTGGCGACCCTGATTTTCTGATCGACAACCTGCCGCCTGCGCTGCCCACGGTATTGATCAACACGCCCTTGGCGGACGCTCATTACCCGGTTTTCAGCATCGATGACCATGCCGGCGCGCTGTCCATGACCCGGCATCTGCTTGATGCCGGCCATCGCCGCATCGCCTTCATCGCGGGGCCGGTGCACAACCACGATGCACAGCAACGCCTGCAGGGTTTCCGTGCGGCGATGGCGGCGTTCGACGGCAAGGTGGAAGCGATCGAGCTGCCGGGCAACTTTGACGAAGCCTCCGGCCACCAGGCTGGATTGGCATTGTTGGCGCGCTCAAGCCTGCCGGATGCGGTGTTTGCCGCCAACGACATGATGGCCCTGGGTTGTCTGTATGCGTTCTCGCAGGCAGGCGTGAAAGTACCTGCGCAAATCGCACTCGCCGGCTATGACGACATCCCTTTGGCGCGTTTTGTTCACCCCGCGTTGACAACGATGCAGGTCAGCATCGCCGAGTTGGGCGAGCGGGCGATGCTGCAGCTGGTGCAGATGATCGACAACGATCAGACACAGGCGGCGCCCGCCGTAACGCTGGTTCCAACCTTGGTCGTACGCGATTCCACCGTCGCGGGCGACGTTTCTGCACCCGGCGATAGACCGGGGTAGCTCACACACACAACCCTTGCGGCTTCCCTGTCGCTGCCTTGGGAGAGGTAAAACATGAACAAGAAATTGAATGACGCCATGCCCCCACGCAAGCTGCTCAGCGGTGCGCTTGCTGCGTGCCTGTTGCTGGGCACAGCGCCGGCGTTCGCACAGAGCACCAGTGCCACCATCCGTGGCCAGGTGATGGCTGACTCGGCCCCCGCCGCGCAGGCCCAGGTCACCGCCACCAACATCGCCACTGGCCTTGCGCGCAGCGTGCAGAGCACCGGCACCGGCAGTTATTCGCTGGCTGGCCTGCCGCCGGGTACCTACAAGGTGGATGTCGTTGCCGGCGGCAAGAGCAGCAGCCAGAACATCACCGTGGCCGTCGGCCAGACCGCCACCGTCAACCTGGGTGTGGGCGGCGTGGCTGAAACCGGCGGCGGGTCGGCAACCACGCTCGATGCGGTGCAGGTAACGGCGCAGGCGCCGATCGAGACCAAGACCTCGGAAATTGCCACCTACATCACCCCGCAGCAGATCCAGGCCTTGCCGCAGGGCACGCGCAACTTCCTGGCCTTCGCCGACACCGTGCCTGGCATGGTGTTCGAGCAGAATCCGTCCAACGGTTCCACCAAGCTGCGCGGTGGCGTGCAGAGCGCCAACAACGTCAACGTCTACATCGATGGTGTGGGCCAGAAAAACTATGTCACCCAGGGTGGCATCACCGGCCAGGATGCCAGCCGCGGCAACCCGTTCCCGCAGTTGGCCATCGGTGAGTACAAGGTCATCACCTCCAATTACAAGGCCGAGTACGACCAGATCAGTTCGGCTGCGGTGACCGCGGTGACCAAGTCCGGCACCAATGAGTTCAAGGGCTCGTTCTTCTGGGATTACACCAACCAGGATTGGCGCGAACTGCGCGAGAGCGAGAAGAACGGCGTCGGCAAGACCCGTTCCGGCGAGAAACAATACGGCGGCAGCTTCGGTGGCCCGATCGTGCAGGACCGCGCGCACTTCTTCGTCACCTACGAGGGCAAGGAATACAACGCGCCGCAGGACCTCAAGCCCGGTGAGGGCCGCTTGCCCAGCGACCTGCCGCAGTCCTGGCGCGACCAGCTCGGTGCCACCGCGACGCCGTTCAAGGAAGACCTGTACTTCGGCAAGCTGGATTGGTCGGTGAACGATGCCAACCTGCTTGAGTTCACCTACAAGCGCCGTGAAGAGAGCGAGATCGGCAACGTCGGCGGGCAGAGCGCGCGCAGCTACGGCACCGATACCGGCGTCACCGAGGACCGCTACGACCTGCGTTGGCAGTACTCCAACACCAATTGGCTCAGCGATTCGCACCTCACCTACGAGAAGGCGTTCTGGACCAAGGCGCCGGTCAATTTCGGCAACGGCAGTGTGCTGACCGACGGCAGCGGCGATGACGGCAAGCAGATCTACCGCATCGGTGCCGGCGACGGCGGCCTGCAGGACAAGGGCCAGAAGGGCTGGTCGTTCCAGAACGACACCACCTTCTTCGGCTGGGAAGGGCACACGCTCAAGTTCGGCGTCAAGTACAAGCAGGTGGACCTGGACACGATCGAACAGCAGCCCTACAACCCGCAGTTCTACTACGACATCAACCAGGGCGGCGACGTGCCGTACTTCGTGCGCTTCGGCAGCCCGGCGGTCGGTACCGGTGGCGGCGCGGTCACCTCCAAGAACAAGCAGTTCGGCATCTACATCCAGGACGACTGGGAAGTTACCGAGCGCCTGACCTTGAACCTGGGCCTGCGCTGGGATTACGAAAAGACCCCGTCCTACCTGGATTACGCCACCGCACCGGACGTGCTGGCCTCGCTGGCCAGCCAGGACCCGAATGCCGGCGCTGGCCAGACCTATGCGCAGACGCTGGCGCTGGGCGGCATCGACATCAACCGCTATATCAGCACCGGCAACAACCGCAAACCGTTCAAGGATGCGATCCAGCCGCGTCTGGGCTTCTCCTATGACCTGAGCGGCGATGAGCGGCTGGTGCTGTTCGGCGGTGTCGGCCGTTCCTATGACCGCAATCTGTTCGACTACCTGCAGCTGGAACGCAGCAAGGCGTCCTTCCCGACCCGTCGTTTCAAGATCAACTCGCCCGGGCATGCCTGTGCGGTGGGCGGCGACTGCCTGGACTGGAATCCGCAGCTGCTGGATCGCGATTACCTGATGTCGCTGGTGGATGCGACCGAGGCCGGCCGCGAAGTGTGGATGTTCGACAACAAGCTGAAAACGCCGTATTCGGACCAGTTCAGCGTGGGCATCCGCAGCAGCTTCAACATGGGCGGGCATGACTGGAACAGTTCGGCCACCGTGCAGCACACCCGTTACAAGGACGGCCTGCTGATCTCACGCGGCAACCGCTATGCCGATGGCGGCGTTTTTGCCCCCAACGGCAGCCCGTGGAACGCGCCGGGTCTGCCGGATCTGGGCGCGCTGATCGTCGCTACCAATGGCTTCGAATCCAAGAACACCGCCTTGCTGTTGAGCCTGGACAAGCCTTACACGGCTGAAAGCCCGTGGAACCTCAACGTTGCCTACACGCTGACCGACGCCAAGCAGAACATCCATGAAAAGGATCCGGTGTTCGGCTGGTACTTCCAGCAGGGCGGCTGGTTCGATGGTGCCTGGGCGCCGAAGCACCGTCTGGTGGTCAGTGGCTTCACCGATCTGCCGTGGGGCATGAGCGCGTCCGGCAAGCTGACACTGGCCAGCAAGATCAAGCGCTGGGATATCGACGGTACCGCTGCCTACGGTGGCTACGAGCGTCCGCACAGCTGGGAGCCGAGTGGCAGCCTGGGCTTCAAGCAGTTCGACATGTCGCTGACCAAGACCTGGGACACCGGCACCGACCTCAAGCTCAAGGTGCGCGCCGACCTGCTCAATGCCTTCAACTGGACCAACTGGGGCGGTTACGGCATCAACTGGGACACCGGTGTGGTCAGCAGCTGGGATCAGTACGCCACCCGTACCTTCAAGCTGTCATTTGGTCTGGATTGGTAAGTGCCAGCGTCCCGGTCGCCTTATAGTTGGCGGCCGGGACTTTTCCTATATGCAGTACGCCTTCGCCACGTGAATGTGGTGCTATGTTTTCGAGATGGATGTCGCCTTGAGCAAGTCACGTACCCCGCAGTTGTTGGCCTGTGTTCTCGCCGGTATCGGGCTGGCGTTGTTGGGGGGCTGTGGCAAGGCGCCGGAGCCTCCGATGCCCAAGGTATTGCCGCAGGTGATCCTGATCGAGGCGGACCTGCCGCCACGGCCGATGAAACCGGATCTGCCGCCGCTGTTCGACGACATCGAGCGGCGCACGTTCCAGTTCTTCTGGGACACCACCAACGAACAGAACGGGCTCACCCCCGACCGCTACCCGTCACGGCCGTTTGCCAGCATCGCCTCGGTCGGCTTCGCGCTGACCTCCTATCCGATCGGCATCGAGAACGGCTGGGTCAGCCGCAACCAGGCGGTGGAACGCACCCTGGTCACGCTGAAGTTCTTCCGTGACCTGCCCAGCGGGCCGCAGCGTACCGGCAAGGCCGGTTACAAGGGTTTCTACTACCACTTCCTGGACATGCAGCAGGGCCGCCGCTATGACAGCTGGGTGGAACTGTCCAGCGTGGATACCGCACTGTTGCTGATGGGCGTGCTGTTCGCACAGTCGTACTACGACCAGGACAATCCGCGCGAGAAGGAAATCCGGCAGATTGCCGACACTCTCTACAAGCGCGTGGATTGGCAGTGGCTGCAACGCAACAAGCCGCTGGTCTCGATGGGCTGGTTCCCGGAAAGCGGCTTCATCCAGCACGACTGGATGGGCTACAACGAGGCGATGATGCTGTACGTGCTGGCGCTGGGTTCGCCGACGCATCCGGTCGAGCCCGACGCGTGGACGGTGTGGTCGCGCACCTACGACAACGACTGGGGCGTTTACCAAGGCCAGGAGTATCTGTCGTTTGGGCCGTTGTTCGGCCATCAATACAGCCATGTCTGGATCGACTTCCGCGATATCCAGGACCCGTACATGCGCGAGCGCGGCATCGATTACTTCCTCAACAGCCGCCGCGCCACGCTTGCCCAACGCGAATACGCGATTGAAAACCCGATGCAGTGGAAGGACTACAGCGCCAACGTCTGGGGCCTGACTGCCGGCGACGGGCCGCAGAACACCACCCAGGAATACAAGGGCGAGCAGCGTCAGTTCCGTCACTATTCGGCACGTGGCGCGGGCCTGCGCGAGAACTTCGACGACGGCACCATCGTGCCCTCGGCGGCGATCTCTTCATTGCCGTTCGCACCGGAAGTGGTGATCCCGGCCACGGTGGAGATGCACAAGCGCTACGGCGATTACCTGTATTCGAGCTACGGCTTCCTGGACTCGTTCAATCCCAGCTTCGGCTACGACATTCCGCTCAAGACCGGGCGTTTGATCCCCGATCGCGGCTGGGTTGCCAGCGATTACATCGCCATCGACCAAGGCCCGATCCTGGCCGGCATCGCCAACTACCGCGATGAATTCGTGTGGGAGGTGATGAAAAAGAACCCCTACATCCGCAAGGGCCTGGAGCGGGCTGGGTTCACCGGTGGCTGGCTTGCCCCGGAAGACAGCTTCCAGCCACTGCAGAAAGACGAGCAGGCGGCATCGGCGCGGGCATCGGGCATTGCCGAGTCGCGCGCTGCGGCGGCGGCCGAGCAAAAGGCGGCCAGCCAGCCGTCGGCCCCGCCAGCGGCAAAGAAACAGTGAAGCGCGGCCAATGATCCGCGCGCTGGCAGTGCTGTTGTTGCTGCTCGCAGGCTGCAGCAAGCCGGAGCAGGGCACCACCCTGCGGTTCTGGGCGATGGGCCGCGAGGCCGAAGTGGTCGGCGAACTGGTGCGCGAGTTCGAGGCCGAAAACCCCGGCATCCATGTCGACGTGCAGAACATTCCATGGACCGCCGCGCATGAAAAACTGCTGACCGCCTATGCTGCCGATGGCTTGCCGGATGTCTGCCAGCTCGGCAATACCTGGATCGCGGAATTCGCCACCCTGCAGGCGCTGACCCCGCTGCAGCCACTGGTGGATGCATCCACCGGTATCGATCAACGCGATTACTTTGCCGGCATCTGGGATACCAATGTCGTCGACGGTGAGCTGGTTGGCATTCCCTGGTACGTGGATACGCGCCTGCTGTTCTATCGCAAGGATCTGCTGCGCAAGGCCGGCTACGCGCAGCCGCCGCGCACCTGGGCCGAATGGGAGCAGATGAACGCGGCGCTGAAGAAGATCATGGGCACACGCGGCTACCCGGTGCTGATGCCCTTGAACGAGTTCGAACCACAACTCTCGTTTGCCCTGCAGCAGGAAGATACCTTGCTGCGCGACGGCGATACCCGTGGCAATTTCCGCAGCCCCGGTTTCCGGCGCACGCTGGCCTTCTACGACAACATGTTCGAGCAGGGCTGGGCGCCGAAGATGTCCGAAACCCAGATCTCCAATGTCTGGGACGAGTTCTTCCGTGGCTTCACCGCCTTCTATCTGTCCGGGCCGTGGAATATCCGCGAGTTCCGCCAGCGCCAGCCACCCGGGCTGGAAGGCGAGTGGGGCACAACGCCGCTGCCCGGTCCCGATGGTCCCGGCGCAGGCATTGCCGGCGGCACCAGCCTGGTGGTGTTCCGTTCCTCGCAGAAGAAGGAAGCGGCCTGGAAGCTGATCGAGTTCCTGTCGCGGCCTGAGATCCAACAGCGCTTCTACAAGATCATTGGCGACCTGCCGCCGCGTCGCAGTGCGTGGCGCTCGCCGGAATTGCAGAATGATCCTTTGACTGCCGCCTTCGCCGACCAGCTCGAACGCGTCAAACCCACGCCCAAAGTGCTGGAGTGGGAGCGTATTGCCCAGCAGATGCGGGTGGTGACCGAACAGGTGGTGCGCGGTGGTTTGCCGCAGGACAGGGCAGTAGAACAGCTGGATCAACAGGTGGATGACATCCTCGCCAAGCGCCGCTGGATCGTCGAACAGCAGGCGGCCGCCGCAACGAAGGCAGCGCCATGAAGCGCGGATCGCTGGCTGGCTGGATCTTTGCCGCACCGGCGCTGATCGTGATCGGCGTGTTCTTCGGCCTGCCGGTGTTGTCGGCGCTGGCCTTGAGCCTGACCGACTTCGATCTCTACGCGCTGGCCGACCCGCACAATCTGCGCTTCAACGGCCTGGGCAATTACATCGACCTGCTGCAGACGCCGATGTTCTGGAAGTCGCTGGGCAATACCGCGTACTTCGTGGTGGCCGGTGTGCCCTTGTCGATCGCGGTTTCGCTGGGTGCAGCGCTGTTGCTCAATGCGCCGGCGGCGCGTTTCAAGGCGCTGTTCCGCACCGCGCTGTTTGCACCGGTGGTAACCACGCTGGTGGCTGTGGCGGTGATCTGGCGTTACCTTTTCCATACCCGCTACGGCATGGTGAACTGGGGGTTGGGCCAGATCGGCATCAATCCCATCGATTGGCTGGGTGACCCGAACTGGGCGATGCCAACCATCATTGGTTTCGCGGTGTGGAAGAACTTCGGCTACAACATGGTGATCTTCCTGGCCGGGCTGCAGGCCATTCCCAAGGACCTGTACGAGGCAGCGCGGATTGATGGCGCCTCGCGTTGGCAGCAGTTCCTGCATATCACCTTGCCGATGCTGGGGCCGGTGCTGCTGGTGGTCGGCGTGATTACCGTGTCGGGCTATTTCCAGCTGTTTGCCGAGCCCTATGTGATGACCCGTGGCGATCCGCTGCAGAGCACGGTGAGCGTGCTGTATTTCATGTTCGAGGAAGGCTTCAAGTGGTGGAACCTGGGTCGCGCCTCGGCCGTGGCCTTCCTGCTATTCCTGATCATCCTGGCGGTGACCACGTTGATGTTGCGCTTCGGCAAGCGCAGGGAGCTGGTATGAGTGGCGTTGCTGGCAGTCGGGAAATCGGCCAATCGCGTTGGCATGCGTGGTGGGTGAACGGCGGGCTGTTGCTGCTGGCGCTGGTCAGCCTGGCACCGTTGGCGTGGATGTTGTCGGTGTCGTTCATGCCCAGCGGGCAGGCATCGCAGTTTCCGCCGCCACTGTTGCCTGCGCATACCACGCTGGCCAACTACCAAGCCTTGTTCGCGCGAACCGGCATGGGCAACAACTTCGTCAACAGCTTGCTGGTATCGGTTGCGATCACCTTGGGCTCGCTGCTGTTCAATACCCTGGCCGGCTACGCTTTTGCCAAGCTGCGTTTTGCCGGCCGTGAGCGCCTGTTCCAGATGCTGCTGGCGGCACTGGTGATTCCGGCGCAGGTGGCGATGCTGCCACTGTTCCTGCTGATGAAACAGATGGGCCTGGTCAACACCTTCGGTGGCGTGGTGATTCCCGCCTTGGCCAGCGTATTCGGCATCTTCCTGGTGCGCCAGTACGCGCGCTCGATTCCCGATGAGCTGCTGGAAGCGGCGCGCATCGATGGCGCCAGCGAGGCGCGCATCTTCTTCCAGATCGTGCTGCCGATGCTCAAGCCGGTGCTGGTGACCTTGGCGATCTTCACCTTCATGGGCGCATGGAACGATTTCATGTGGCCGTTGATCGTATTGACCGACCAGGAGCACTACACCTTGCCGGTGGCACTGGCCAGCCTGTCGCGCGAGCACATCATGGACGTGGAAATGATGATGGCCGGTGCGGTTGTCACGGTATTGCCGGTGCTGTTGCTGTTCCTGGTGCTGCAGCGCTACTACATCCAGGGTCTGCTGCTGGGCAGCGTCAAGGGCTGAGGCCGCAGCAAACGAAAGGTGGCGGCGATGCTGTCTTTCCATACGTAACATACCGCCGCGAATGGCGGTGATCTTTGCGAAAATCCGGCAGTTGCTGCCGGCGATGAATCAGGATTCTGGTGATGAAAATGCGTACTGTGATCGGCCTGTTGTTCTTGCTGCTGGCCTGGGTGCAGCCGGCCAACGCAGCCGTGCTGGCCAAGTTTGACGATATCGCCGCCTGGCAGCTGATCACCTCGCCGCAGGTCAGCGGTTCGCTGCGTCCGGTTGCCGGCAACAATGGCCGTGCGCTGTGCCTGGACTACGACTTCCACGAAGTCTCCGGCTATGTCGGTATCCGCCGGCCATTGGATGTGACCTGGCCGGAAAACTACCAGTTGTCCTTCGACCTGCGCGGCGATTCGCCGGCCAATGATCTGCAGTTCAAGCTGGTTGATGCCAGCGGCGACAATGTCTGGTGGGTCAACCGCCCAGGTTTCAACTTCCCGAAGAACTGGACCCGCATCACGTACCGCAAGCGGCATATCGAAAAGGCCTGGGGACCGGGCCAGGACAAGACCCTGCGCCGCAGCGCGGCGGTGGAGTTCACCATCTACAGCAAGGTAGGTGGCCGCGGCACGGTGTGCTTCGATCAGTTGAACCTGCAGCCACTGCCCAAGGAAGACAACTCGGCGCTGACCACCACGGTGATTGCCGATACCGCGACCGCCCTGCAGCAGCGGATTGCCGACGGCAGGGCGGATACCTTGTGGATCAGTGGCGGCGTCAAGCAGCAGACCGTGAGCCTGGACCTGGGCAAGGTGCGTGAGTTCGGCGGTGCGGTGGTGCAGTGGGCGCCGGGGCTGGAAGCGTCGCGCTACGTGGTGCGTTCGTCCACCGATGGCCGCGACTGGAAAACCCTGCGTGAAGTGAGCAGCGGTTCGGGCGGCAAGGATTGGCTGGCGTTGCCCGAGACCGAAGCACGCTACCTGCGCTTTGATCTGGTTGACGGCCCCAACTGGCGCTACGGCATCCGCGATATCAGCCTCAAGCCGTTGTCGTTCGCGACCACGCCGAATGATTTCGTCCGCTCAGTCGCCGCCGATCTGCCGCGTGGCGCCCTGCCGCGTGGCTTCAGCGGCGAGCAACCCTACTGGACGATCCTGGGCCTGGATGGCGGCCGCGAACAGGCCTTGATCAGCGAGGACGGCGCGCTGGAAGCGGCCAAGGCCGGTTTCAGCATCGAGCCGTTCGTCGTGCTCGACGGCAAGGTGATTGGCTGGGCCGAGGTGAAGACCACGCAGGTGCTGCTCGACGGCTATCTGCCGATGCCGACGGTGGGCTGGCAGCACGAACGCTTCGCCTTGAATGTCGGCGGCTTTGTGCAGGGCCGGCCGGAGCAGGCGCAGCTGGTTGCACGCTACGAGCTGCGCAATACCGACAAGGTTGCGC
The DNA here is from genome assembly GCF_056756175.1 of Stenotrophomonas sp. STEN240. Classification (NCBI taxonomy): domain Bacteria; kingdom Pseudomonadati; phylum Pseudomonadota; class Gammaproteobacteria; order Lysobacterales; family Lysobacteraceae; genus Stenotrophomonas; species Stenotrophomonas sp. STEN240. Next base: position 89,392 of record NZ_JBRRBO010000009.1, read on the forward strand.
ATGAGTACCGCCTGGCGCTGGCGGTACGGCCGTTCCAGGTCAACCCGCCCAGCCAGTTCCTCAACACCGTCGGTGGCGTCAGCCGCATCGACAACCTGGCGATGCAGCCGGCGCAGGTCAGCGTCAACGGCCAGCCGCGCGTGTATGCAACGGCGCCGGCCGATGCCGTGTTCGCCAGCAGTTTCGACAGCAAGCTGGATGTCACCCACCTGGCCGACAAGACCTTGCCGGGCACGAAGGAAGTTCGCGACGCCACCGGTCTTGCCTCCGGTGCGCTGGTCTACAACTGGAAACTGGAACCGGGCCAGCGCCGCGAGGTGGTGCTGGTGCTGCCGCAGACCGGCAACTGGCAGATGCCGGCCAAATTCGATGCCGACAAGGCACAGCAACAGGTCGCCGCGATGTGGCGACAGAAGCTGGACCAGCTCAAGCTGCGCCTGCCGGAAGCGGGCCAGCCCTTGGCCAATACGCTGCGCACGGCGTTGGCGCATATGTTGATTTCGCGGGTGGGGCCGAGCCTGCAGCCGGGCACGCGTTCCTATGCGCGCAGCTGGATCCGCGATGGCGCGATGATTTCTGAAGGGCTGCTGCGGATGGGGCGCGCCGATGCGGTGCGCCAGTACGTGGACTGGTATGCGCCGTATCAGTTTGAAAGCGGCATGGTGCCGTGCTGCGTGGATGCGCGTGGCAGCGACCCGGTACCGGAGAACGACAGCCACGGCGAGTTGATCTACACCATCGCCGAATACTGGCGGCATACCGGCGATACCGCGTTCCTGCAGCAGATGTGGCCACATGTGCAGAAGGCCTGGAGCTATATGGAACACCTGCGGCTGAGCGAGCGCACCGAGGAGAACCGGGCGCGCAATGCCGGCTTCTACGGCATGATGCCGGCCTCGATCAGCCATGAAGGCTATTCGGCCAAACCAGTGCATTCGTACTGGGACAATTTCTGGGCGCTGCGGGGTTACAAGGACGCGGCCGACATGGCGGCTGCGTTGGGGCTGGAAGCGGAAGCGGCAACCATGGCTGCATCGCGCGATCAGTTCCGTCAGGATCTGGACGAATCACTGCACGCGGCAATGGCTGCGCATAAGATCGACTATCTGCCCGGCTCAGTGGAGTTGGGCGACTTCGATGCCACCTCGACCACCATCGCTTTGGCGCCGGGCGGCGAGCAGGGCAGGTTGCCGCAACCGGCCTTGGACAATACGTTCGAACGTTATTGGCAGAACTTCGTCGAGCGCCGTGACGGCAAGCGCCAGTGGAAGGACTACACGCCGTACGAATGGCGCAACGTCAGTGCCTTCGTGCGCCTGGGTTGGCGCGCACGGGCCTGGGAGGCGACCGAGTTCTTCTTCAAGGACCGCGCGCCGCCGGCGTGGAACCAGTGGGCTGAAGTGGTTTCTTCAACGCCGCGTCAGCCGTTCTTTGTCGGTGACCTGCCGCATGCGTGGGTGGCGTCGGATTTCGTCCGCTCGGCGTTGGACATGTTCGCCTACGAGCGCGATGTAGATGGGCCGATCGTACTGGCCGCAGGTGTGCCCAGTGCCTGGCTGACCGGCAAGGGCATCGCCATCGAGGATCTGAATACTTCGCACGGCAGCTTGAGCTATTCGCTGCAGCGCAGTGACAAGCAGCTCACCCTGCAGGTGTCCGAAGGGCTGCGTTTGCCGGCGGCGGGGCTGTTGCTGCAATGGCCTTATGAAGGCACGCCGGGAGACGCGACGATCAATGGCGAGCCGGCGCAATGGCTGGGCAATGAGCTGCATATCGGCAGCCTGCCGGCCAAGGTCGAGATCGAGATTCCTGCGGACCTGCGCCGCAGTGAGCGCGGCAAGCGCTGAGTCATAAAAACTGCGCCTCGAATACCGAGGCGCAGGCCAGTCGACGAGAGGGAGAGGAAGAACTTCCGTCGGATCTGAAAAAACCAAACCACCAGCCTACCGTTGGCTTGTTGCCAATGGCTGGAAGCAAAGCTGTAGTGCCGAGCCATGCTCGGCAGGGGCATTGCCCGGGAATGCGTGTAGGAGCGGCGTAAGCCGCGAAGCTGATGGTGCTGCAGCCGCGGCAAGGCAAGGCCGTGCTCGACAGAGGCAGGTGGTTTTGTCGCTGTTGGCTTCGCGGCTTACGCCGCTCCTACAACGGTCGCTAAATTTGTGGGAGCGGCGTGAGCCGCGAAGCTGGTGGTGCATGCAGGCCTTGCATAAACCAGCACCCACCTCCTGGTCGAAACCTTGGGAAGTGGATGTAGGTGGTTCTATTGGCGTCGGCTTCGCGGCTTACGCCGCTCCCATAAAAAGGCGCGGTACGTCAGCCGGCGCGGGCCTGCTTGACGATGGCTGCTGCGGCGGCAGCGGACTTCTTTACTTCGTCCCACTGACCGTTGCGGATCCAGCTGTCCTGCACCATCCACGAGCCACCAATGCAGACCACGTTCTTCTGCGCCAGGTAGTCGCCTGCGGTGGCTTCGGTGATGCCGCCGGTGGGGCAGAGCTTGAGTTCCGGGATGGGACCGGCAACGCCCTTGATCATCGCCAGCCCGCCAACGGCAGTGGCCGGGAACAGCTTGCAGATACGGAAGCCGCGCGCCACCAGTTCCAACAATTCGGTCGGCGAAGCCGCACCGGGAACCACCGGCAACGGCGCGGCGGCCAGCGCAACGGCCATATGCGCGGGTGTGCCCGGGGTGACGATGAAGTCGGCGCCGGCATCGATCGAGCGCTGCATCTGCTCGACGGTCAGCACGGTGCCCGCACCCACCACCACATCCGGCAGCTCGCGCTTGAGCATGGCCAAGGCTTCCATCGCCACCGGCGTGCGCAGGGTCAGTTCAATCGCTGGCAAGCCACCTTCCAGCAGCGCTGCGCTCACGGCGCGCGCCTGGTCCAGGGTGTGCACGGTAACTACCGGCAGGATGCCGGCGGCAGTCAACAGCTGCTCAGCGCGGTCCTGGTATTGGGTAATGCTCATAGTGTCCTCATCAATGATCTATTGCCGGTGCAGGCGCCTCAGGCGTCCTTGGCTTCGTGCGGTGCGGCGGCTGCGGCATGGTCGTGGCCAAGTTCGTACTCGGCGTCGTATTCCCACAGGCTGCCGTCCGGGCGTGCAGGACCGCAGGAGATCGATATGGCGCCCTGGTCGGCGGGCCCAACGATGCGGCGGTTCATCGCGAACAGGTTGCGGCCCATGTCCGAGCCGGCCGGTGCGGTGTTGGCGGCAATGCCACGGCTCGCCCATTCGGCAGCGTCAACCAGTACTTCCAGCGTTCCGGCTTCGCCGTCCAGGCGGATGATGTCGCCTTCGCGGATGCGTGCGATGGGGCCGCCGCGTGCCGCTTCCGGGGTGACGTGGATGGCGGCCGGGATCTTGCCGGAGGCGCCGGACAGGCGGCCATCGGTGACCAAGGCAACGCGTCGGCCCTGGTTCTGCAGCAGGCCCAGCAGTGGCGCCAACGAGTGCAGTTCCGGCATGCCATTGGAACGCGGGCCCTGGTAACGCACCACCGCAATGAAGTCCTGCGGCAATGCACCGGCGGCATGCAGTTTGTTGAGGATCTGCGGCGCATCGACCACCACCGCTGGCGCTTCGATGGTGCGGTATTGCGGCTTCACTGCCGACAGCTTGATCAGCGAGCGGCCGATATTGCCGCGCAGCAGGCGCAGGCCACCCTGGGCCTCGAACGGGTTGGCGGCTGGGCGTACCACTTCTTCATCGCCGCTGACCGCAGCGGCTGGCACATAGCTGACCTTGCCGTCGGTAAGGCGCGGCTCCTGCGCAAAGGCGCGCATGCCGCCCTCGACAATAGTGGTGGCATCGGCGTGCATCAGGCCGGCGTCCATCAGTTCGCGGAACACGAAACCGGGGCCGCCGGCTGCGGCAAACCGGTTCACGTCGGCTTCGCCATTGGGATAGACGCGCGCCAGCAGCGGCACGATCTGCGACAGCTCATCCATGTCGTCCCAGGTCAGCACGACGCCAGCAGCACGTGCCACCGCGATCCAGTGGATGGTGTGGTTGGTGGAGCCGCCGGTGGCCATCAAGGCAACCACGGCATTGACGATGGCGCGTTCGTCGATCAGATGGCCGAGCGGGCGGAAATCGCTTCCCAGGGCGCTGATTTCCAGTGCGCGTGCGGTGGCGGCGCGGGTCAATGCATCGCGCAGCGGCAGCTCCGGGTTGACGAAGGAGGCGCCGGGCAGCTGCACGCCCATCGCTTCCAGCAATACCTGGTTGGAATTGGCGGTGCCGTAGAAGGTGCAGGTGCCGGCGCCGTGATACGAGGCGGACTCGGCTTCCAGCAGTTCCTCGCGGGTGGCTTCGCCAGCGGCGTAACGCTCGCGGACCTCGGCCTTCTTCTTGTTCGGGATGCCCGGGGTCATCGGCCCGGCCGGCACGAATACCGCTGGCAGGTGGCCAAAGGCCAACGCGCCGATCAGAAGGCCCGGCACGATCTTGTCGCAGACGCCCAGATAGATGGTGGCATCGAACATGTCATGGCTGAGGCCGATCGCGGTGGCCTGGGCAATGATGTCGCGCGAGAACAGCGACAGCTCCATGCCGCCACGGCCCTGGGTGACGCCATCGCACATGGCCGGTACCGCACCTGCAACCTGGGCGGTGGCGCCCAGCTCGCGCGCGGCATTGCGGATCAGTTCCGGGTAGTGCTCGAACGGCTGGTGGGCCGAGAGCATGTCGTTGTACGAGGTGATGATGCCCAGGTTGGGCGTCACGTCGCCGCGCAGGCGGTCCTTGTCGGTCGGGCCACAAGCAGCAAAGGCGTGGGCCAGGTTGCCGCAGCTCAGGCGCGTGCGGAACGGGCCTTCGCGCAATGCGGCATCGATACCCGCCAGGTAGGCCGCGCGCGACGGGGCGCTGCGCTGGCGGATGCGTTCGGTGATGGCGTGGATTTTCGGATGCATGGCTTTATGGCTGGAAAGGAGGTGGGGGCGGCAGAACGGGTTTCTTGCAGGCGTCGGTTGGGTGCATCAAAGGTGGATTGGCCTGCAGGTGACGGGCAGCTGCGCGGGGTGGTCTGTTGCCTTTTCCAATGGCCGGTTCAAGGGCACCAATGCACGCGCAGCGGATTGCCGGGCGCATTGATCGCAGCAAGGATCGGGTAGGTAAGCACGTCGCCGGAAGCAATTGCGGCGTTGAGCACCTCCAGCTTCTGGTTGCCGCGCAGCAGCAGCAGGCGCTGGCCAGCCAGGGCCAGACCATGGGGGGTCAGGGTGATGCGCAGCGGCCAGTTCTTGGCGACCGGGCAGCCGGTGGCGTCCAGCGCGGCGTATGGGTGTTTGCTCTGCAGTGCCTGCGGCAGATCGGCCGAGCCCGGGAACAACGAAGCGGTATGGCCGTCATTGCCCATGCCCAGCACCACCAGACAGGCCGGCTGCGAATGGGTGGCAAGCAGGTTGGCGGTATGCACGCACTCGGCGATCGGCAGGCCAACCCGCACCAGCGGATCGAAATGCGCACCTTCGGCATGGCGCAGGAAACTGTCGCGTACCAGCCAGGCGTTGCTGTCCTTGTCCTGCGGCGACAGCCAGCGCTCGTCGGCCAGGCCGACTTCCACCCGCGCCCACTCCAGGCCCTGGTCAGACAGCAGTTCGTAGATCGGTGCCGGCGTGGTGCCGCCGGACAGCAGCATGCGGGCGCGTCCGCGCTGTGCGATTTCCGCACTCAACAGCGCTGCCATTTCCTTGGCGACACCTTCGGTCCAGGCCTCTTCGTCGGCATGCCGGACAAGGGTGATGCGGTCGGAAACAGCGGCGTTCATGCGGTGACTCCAGAGTTGGCGCGCTGCATGTCGACCGCATAGGCGGCGGCACCGAGCAGGCCGGGGCAGGGATGGGTGATGGCCATTGAAGGGATCTGCGACATGGTCGCGGCAAACCGGCCCTTGCTTTCAAAGCGCTGGCGGAAGCCGGAATGCTGCAGCTGCTGCAGCAGGCGCGGGACCAGCCCGCCGGTGAGGAATACGCCGTCCCAGGCGCCCTGCACCAGTACCGCGTCGCCGGCCACGGCGCCGAAGATCTCAAGAAAAACCTCGACCGCACGGCTTGCCAGCACATCACCTTCGGCGGCGCGGGCGCTGACCTCGGCCGGTTGCAGCAGGCCCGGATCGGTACCGGCGATCTCGCAGATGGCGCGATGGATATTGACCAGACCGGGTCCGCAGACCAGGCGCTCATTGGAAACGCGGCCGAACTGCGCCGAGAGGATTTCCAGGATGCGGATCTGCTCGGGCGAATTGGGGGCAAAACCGGCGTGGCCGCCTTCGGTGGCCAGCGGGTAGTTGCGGCCATCGCGTACCACCAGCCCGCCGACGCCCAGACCGGTGCCCGGCCCGAGCACGCAATAGTTACGCGGCTCGCCTGCGGCTGCAGGCTGCCAGCCGGCGCCGCCAACCTGCACCACATCGTCAACGCCAAGCAAGGCGATCGACATGGCCTGGGCAACGAAATCGTTGATCAGGTAGAGCTGCTCGAAGCCGAGTTGTTCGGCGGTGCGCGAGCGCGAGATCACCCACGGATGATTGGTGATGCGCGCCTCGTCGCCGTCGACCCGGCCGGCTACCGCGAATACGCCGCTGCCGGCACTGGCGCCGCGCTGCTGCAGGTAGTGCGCGGCCGCATCGGCCAGTGATGCGAACTGCGCCACCGGGTATTCATCGATGCTGGTTTGATCCAACGGGCTGCTGGTGGAGCAGTCGGCCAGCGCGAAGCGTGCGTTGGTGCCACCAATATCCGCTACCAGTACCAGCTCCGCGCTGGGGCTCACAGCCCCTGCTCCGGACCGGCATCGGCAGCGATGGATTCGGGCAGGAAGTCCTGCGCCAGCTGCGGGCCCCAGCCACCGGCCGGGTAGGGTTCCATCGGCAGGTCGGCGGCCTTCCAGGCATCGCTGATGCTGTCGATCCAGGCCCAGGCGGCGCGCACTTCGTCATCGCGCACGAACAGCGCGTGGTTGCCGTTGAAGGCATCCAGGAACAGGCGTTCGTAGGCGATGCGGCGATGCAGGCCGGTGGGTACGGACAGTTCCAGTTCCAGCGGCTGCAGTTCCAGCGCGCCCCATTCCGGGCCGGCCAGGGAGCTCATCAGGCCGAGCTGGATGTTCTCCTGCGGCTGCAACTGGAAGGTCAGGCGATTGGGCGTGGCGCTCTTGCGGTCCGGGCGTTCGAACAACCAATGCGTCACCGGCTTGAGGTTGACCTCGATGCGGGTGGTGCGCTCCGGCAGGCGCTTGCCGGTGACCAGATGGAACGGCACGCCAGCCCAGCGCCAGTTGTCGATATGCGCGGTGACGCCGACAAAGGTTTCCGCTTCGCTGCCTTCCGGCGGCTGGTAGGCCTGCGCCGGCTGGCCATTGATGCTGCCAGCGGTATAGCGGCCGCGCACGCTGTCCTTGGCCGCGTGCTTGGCGTCGAGCGGGCGCAGGGCGCGCAGCACCTTGACCTTCTCGTCGCGGATGCGGTCCGCTTCCAGCGATGCCGGTGGTTCCATCGCCACCAGGCACAGCAGCTGCAGGATATGGCTCTGCACCATGTCGCGCAGTGCGCCGGAGCGCGAGTAATAGGAGTCACGGCCATCCACGCCATCGCTTTCAGCGACCAGGATGTGTACCGAAGCGATGTAGTTACGGTTCCACACCGCTTCAAGCAGGGTGTTGCCGAAGCGCAGCGCCATCAGGTTCTGTACGGCGGCCTTGCCCAGGTAGTGGTCCAGACGGAACACCCGGTCTTCGTCGATCAGCTTGCCGATCGACTGCAGGATTTCCTCGGCGCTGTCGCTGTCCGAGCCGATCGGCTTTTCCAGCATCAGCCGGTGTGGCGCGGCCAATGCGCCGCCCAGGGCCAGGCCTTCGCAGGTGGAGATGTACAGGCCCGGCGGAATCGCCAGGTAGCTGACGCAGGTGCGGTGCACCAGATCCTTGACCGACTCGGCCACCGACTCGGCATTGCGCAGGTCCACCGAGCGGTAGTCGATGCGGCTGAGCAGGTTGCCGATGTCCTCCTGGCTGGCATGGGGCATTGCTGCTTCCAGGCGCGGGCGCAGGATGTCGCGGAATTTTTCGGTGTCATGCGGCGACAGGGCCAGCGCACGGACGCGGAAATCTTCGGGAAGTAGACCGTCGCCGAGCAGGCGCAGCAGGGACGGGAACAAATAACGCTGGGCCAGGTCGCCTGTGGCACCGAACAGGAAAAGGGTGTCGTGCATTGCGCGAGTTTCGGGTGCTGATGACATCGTTGTCAATTGTTCGTCTTCAAGGCCTGCGCCGCGATTGGGACGCCCGCGTCCTTCGGCGCGAGGGGGCGGGCGTGGGGCAACCTGGGCTTGTGCAATGCAGCATGTCGCGAGGGCGGAAACAGGTCCGTGCAGCGCAGCGCAGGTGCCATGTAAGGGCAGTAGCGATGGTGCCATATGAATATGCTTACCGTGCACAATGTTTCGGATGTATACGATTGCAGGAAACTGTTCTCTTGTTGTAACGCAAGTGTTCCGCTGCTCCAGGTTTCGACTCGCAACGAGGTGGTGATGGCCAAGGTTCAATTCGACAGTGTGCGCAAGGTGTATGACAACGGGCAGGTCGCCGTTGCCGGGGCCAGTTTCGATATCGCCGATGGCGAGTTGATGGTGCTGGTGGGCCCTTCGGGTTGCGGCAAGTCCACACTGCTGCGAATGGTGGCGGGGCTGGAGGAGATCAGCGCCGGCAAGCTGTGGATCGGCGAGCGCGTGGTCAACGACGTCGCGCCGAAGGACCGGGACATTGCCATGGTGTTCCAGAACTACGCGCTTTATCCGCACATGACCGTGGCCGAGAACCTGGGCTTTGGTTTGAAGCTGCGTGGCCATGACAAGGCGGAAGTGCAGCGCCGCGTGCAGGCCGCAGCCGAGGCCTTGGGGTTGACGGCGATGCTGGACAAGTTGCCGCGCGCCATGTCCGGTGGCCAGCGCCAGCGCGTGGCACTGGGCAGGGCGCTGGTGCGTGAGCCGGAGGTATTCCTGCTGGATGAGCCGCTGTCCAACCTGGATGCAAAACTGCGTCACTCGGTGCGCACCGAGATCGCCCAGCTGCATCGCAAGCTGGGTACGACGATGATCTACGTCACCCACGATCAGGTCGAGGCGATGACGTTGGGGCAGCGCATCGTGGTGCTCAACGAAGGTGTGATCCAGCAGATAGACACGCCGATGGCGCTGTACGAGAAGCCGGTCAATCTGTTTGTCGCAGGCTTCCTTGGCAGCCCAGCGATGAACATGCTGCGCGGCCAATTACGCCGTGGTGCGGACGGTATGGCTGTGTTGCAGCTGGATGAGCCGGGTCAGGATGGAGCTGCCGACGTGGTGCTGGGTGCTGTATCGCTGGCTGCGGAATGGTTTGGCAAGCCGCTGGTGGTTGGCGTGCGCCCTGAGCATCTGCAGCCCGGCACCGGGGCTTCGGCGTTCAATGCGCGTATCGAAGGCCTGGAGCCGGTAGGCAACGAGATCTTCGTCAACCTGCGCTACGGCCAGCAGGCGCTGATCATGCGGGTTGCACCACAGCAGCTGCCGCAGGTCGGGCAGGAGATATCGGTGGAAGTTACGCCGGCTGCGTTGCATTTCTTTGATGCGAGCAGTGGTGGGCGTATTGAGGGCTGAGCTGTTGTAGTGCCTAGCCATGCTCGGCAGAGGCCTTACCGGTGAGGCCCCTGCCGAGCATGGCTCGGCACTACAGGAATCAAAATCAACAAAGGCGCCTTGCGGCGCCTTTGTTGCCACCTGCGGGGGAATCACTCCCGCGGCGGCACCACATCCTTGGCTTCGCTGCCGAAGCTGCCGTCCGACTCCGCAGCCAGGTAGGCGAATACCGTGTAGGCGGCTACGTTCTGCGCCAGCGCCTTCGGGTCGATCTTGTCCAGGGTGTCGTCCGGCGTGTGGTGCAGATCGAAATAGTCGGTTCCGTCCTGCGCCAGCCATGCCCAGGCACCGCCCTTGGCAGCCAGCGGGCCTACGTCGGGGCCGGGGCCGCCTTCGTTGGCGCGGTACTCGATGCCCAGCGGTGCCAGCGCCTCGCCAATCTGGCGGGTCGCTTCGCGTGATTCAGCTGGATTGCCCGAACCGGTGTTGAAGGCATAGATGCGACCGGCACCAAAATCACTTTCAGCAGCAATGTGCTGCTGCACGATTTCGCCGGCAGCCACGCGCGCAGCGGCATAGGCCTTGCCGCCATGCAGGCCCTGCTCTTCATTGGCGAAGGCGATGACCCGGATGGTGCGCTTGGGCGCCTGCTTGAGCTGGCCGATCAGGTGGCCGGCTGCCATGGTGATGCCCACGCCAGCGCCGTCATCGATGGCGCCGGTGCCCAGATCCCAGGAATCGAGATGACCACCGATCACCACCACTTCCTTGGGCAGGCTGCGGCCGGTGATTTCGCCGATCACGTTCTGCGAGGTATAGCTGCCATCCCAACCGCAATCGAGCGAGATGCGGATGCGGGTTGGGCCTCGCGCGACCAGACGGTTGAGCTGGTCGGCATCCGGCCCGGACAGGGCCGCTGCCGGCACCGGCGTCAGGCCTTCGTCAAAACGGGTGATGCCGGTATGCGGCATGCGGTGCGAGTCGGTACCGGCCGAACGCATGATGTAGCCAATCGCGCCCTTGCGGATCGCCTCGGACGGGCCGCGGCTGCGTACCGTTCCGCCAATGCCGTAGTCGGCGCCATCGCGCTTGCGGGTCATGGTGAAGTCGACATAGGCGATCTTGCCGGCCAGTGAACCTTCCGGTGCCGCCTTCAGTGCGTCCAGGCCCTCGAAGCGCACGACTTCGGCCTCGACGGTGCCGGCCGGGCTGCCGCCCAGCGCGGTAATGGTCAGCGGCTGCGGGTGGCTGCCGACGACTGAAGCGTGCTCACTGCGGCGCTCCCACTTCGGGAACGTCACCGGCTCGGTCCATACCTTGTCGAAGCCCAGTGCCTTGAACTTGGCCTTGGCCCATTCCACCGCGCGTGCATCGGCCTCGCTGCCGGCCATGCGCGGGCCCACCTCGGTGGTCAGCGATTCGACTACCTGCCAGCCGGTATTGTCGGCCAGCGCCTGCGCGCGCAGTTCGGCAGCCTTGGCCAGCGCTTGGTCGGAAATATGGGTAGGAGCGGCGGCAGCTGTAGCGGAAGTGCAGAGCAGCACGATGGCAAGAGCAAGAGCACGGCGGCGCATGTTCGGTTCCACGGTGGATTGAGGTATCAGAGTAACAGTGAGTCGCGTTCGGGGAATGTGCCAGTTGGTATGGGGGAAATGCTGAATTGATGCAGGTGATTTCCTCATGGCGCTGCTTTTCCGCGTCGGCTAGAGCATAAGTGCGGTGAAAATCGCTACGACGTAAACAGGAGTTTTCCTGTGTTCCTCATGTCGCTCGCGGGCGAGCCTGAGTTTTCCACCGATGGGGTGGATGAACCAGGACGTTTTGATGACATTGGGAAACAGGGCTGCAGGGACGCTGTTGATGGTGATGTTGGCACCCGCTGCAGGGGCACAGGCACATTCGCTGGAGGATGTGCGCTTCACCGGACCGCTGTTGACGCCTTCGCCGTCGACCCTGCCGCAGGGAAGTTTCTATGCCCAGCCCTATTGGATCCAGACGCATACCACCGGCCGCTATGACGGCAATGGTGATCGGCATGCGTTGGACAATTCGGTTGATACTTCGTTGTTGAGCGTACTGCTGAGCGCCGGCCTTACCGACCGCCTGGCCAGTGAACTGGTGCTGGACAGTGCCAGGACCACGCAGGGCAGGCAGCATAGTGATGGCTTCCGACTGGCAGACAGTGCGGTGCGCCTGCGGTATCTGCTGCACGAAGGTGATGCACTGACCCGCAAGCCGGCCATTGCGGTGATGCTTGGCCAGTCCCTGCCTACCGGGCGCTTTGACGGGCTGGGAGAAAACCTGCTCAACGGCCAGGGCGAGGGCGCCTGGCGCAGTCACGTGTCGTTGCTGGGGCAGAACTATCACTGGCTGCCGAATGGCCGGCCACTGCGCTGGCGTTGGCAGGCGCGTTGGAGCCCGTCACCGCGGGATGTTTCGGTCCATGGCCGCAGCGTCCATGGTACCGACCGCAGTTTTCGCGGGCATCTGAGCCCGGGCGCTGCGCTCAGCGCGGCCTTGGGACTGGAATACAGCATCAATGCGAACTGGGCGCTCGCCATGGACCTGAGCGCAAGCCGCCAATCAGGTGCTGTGCTCGATGGCACCGCGCTGGATCCCGACGGGCAGCGCGGGCACGTCGAACGCCATGACGGGGCGAGCCGCAGCTTCAGCGTCGCACCGGCGTTGGAATACAACCTCAGCGACCATATCGGGTTCCTGGTCGGCGTGCAGGCCTCGCTGCCTGGCGGGCGCAACAGTGCCAGCTATGTCAGCCCGCAGGCCTCGATGACGGTATCGTTCTAGACGGCCCAAACGTCAACGGCCGGGCAAAGGCCCGGCCGTTGATGAGCAGCCAAGGCGTGAGCGCTTACTGCTTGTTGAGGCTGTCGCGGATCTGCCGCAGCAACAGCACTTCTTCGCTCGGCTCGGCCGGTGCAGCGGGTGCCTCTTCCTTCTTGCGTGACAGGCGGTTGACTACCTTGACCAACATGAAGATCGCGAAGGCGACGATGATGAACTGGATCAAGGTATTGATGAAATCGCCGTAGCCCAGCACCACGGCCGGGATTTCCTTGCCATCGGCGCCGATCTTGGCCGGTGCCAAGGTCCAGGCAAGGCTGGAGAAATCCACGTTGCCGATCAGCATGCCGATCGGCGGCATGATCACCTTGTCTACCAGGGAGGTGACGATTTTGCCGAACGCGCCGCCGATGACGACACCGACCGCCAGGTCGATGACGTTGCCGCGCATCGCAAATTCCTTGAATTCGCTGATCATTCCCATGTGTTTGTCCTAGCTGTGCATGAAAGGGAGCTGGCGCAGCCTACTCCAGTGGATGTCATCAGGCGATCAAGCCGGCGCGTTCTGCGATTTTTCCCAAGCGGGCGCTGAAGCGGTCGCCCGGCTGCAGCGCGGCCACGCCGGCAGGGGTGCCCATGAAAATCAGGTCGCCAGCGCGCAGGGCATACAGCTTGGAGAGCTCGTGCAGAATATCGGCGACGTTCCAGATCATCTGGTCCAGGGTGGACTTCTGCCGCAGCTGGCCATTGATCTCCAGCGACAGCTCCAGTGATGCAAGGTCGGGGACTTCCGAGGCCAGTACCAGCGTGCTGACCGGCGCGGAGTGGTCAAAGCCCTTGGCGATATCCCAGGGGCCGCCCTTGGCCTTGGCGGCCGCCTGCAGGTCACGTCGGGTGAGGTCCAGGCCGACGCCATAAGCCAGCACCAGTGCCATCGCTTGGTCGGTGGCGAGCACGCCGGCAGGCGCGTCCTTGCCCAGGGCGACTACCAGCTCCACTTCGTGGTGCAGGTCGGCGGTGGCGCTGGGATACGGCACCGGTGCATCGCCGACCACAATGGCGTCGGCCGGCTTCATGAAGAACATCGGCTGGCCGCGTTCGGTCGCTGCGGGCACGGCAGCGCCCATTTCGCGGGCATGGTCGGCAAAATTGCGGCCTACGCAGTAAATGCGGTGCACCGGGAACGTGCCGCCACCGGCGACCGGGATGCGGGGCTGGGGCAGTGCGGGGATCAGATCGGTCATGTTTGCGTCCAGGTGAAACGACGCAAAAGTCTAGCGGACGGAGCGTGCTTGTGTGGAGCGCTGGCTGGCCGCGTTTGGGTGTGGCCGGTCGAGCTTTTGTAGGAGCGGCGTAAGCCGCGAAGCAGATAGCCGGTCAGATTGCAGGCAACCCGGTAGTTCAGCTGGGCCGGCTTCGCGGCTTACGCCGCTCCCACAAGCTGGGCGCGCACCGGTGAGGCTGCTGCCGAGCTGGGCTCAGGGCTATACGGGGAAAGCCTCTGCCGAGCATGGCTCGGCACTACGGGCTATACGGGGAAAGCCTCTGCCGAGCATGGCTCGGCACTACATGAGGGTGCTTCTGTCCTTACGGATGGCTCAGCGGGCGTGCGGCAGCGCGGCTTTGCGCACGACGCGGTACTCGGCATCGACCACGGTCGGGTCGGCCTTGCGCACCGCGCGGGCCTTGCGCGATGCCAGCAGCTTCCAGGCGATGCCGCCCAGGATCATCGCTGCGCCAATGAACACGCCGCCGACCACCAGCACTGCGAGTATCGCAATACCGAGCAGGCCCAAGGCGATGCGCACCAAGGGGTTGCGTGGTTTGCGCGGTTCAAACAGGTTGCGCAGTTTGGCGAATTGGACGTAACGGATATTCATGAAGGTCGTATGACGTTGAGTCTGCCGTGGAGTATCAGGGGCGAGGGGGGCAATTGCGTGAAGTTGTCGTTAATTTGTATCTGAATAGGGACATCGACAAGGCCATGAGTCAGCTTTGTCTCGGCCTTGGCCGCCCATGCGACAATGGCTCGCTTTCTCGTATTGGTGTTCCAATGTCCAGCGCCATCGCTTCCGGAATCGAACTTTGCCCCTTGGCCGCAGTGCCTGACCAAGGTTTTCATTCGGTGGTGGCGGTGATGGAGGGCGACGCCGAAACGCTGGTGCTGTATCGCGATGGGGATCAGGTGCGGGCGTGGTTGAACGTCTGTCCACATGCCGGGCGTGCGCTGGATTGGGCGCCGGGCCAGTTCCTGAAGAGCCGCGAAGGGCATCTGGTATGCGCGGTGCACGGGGCCTCGTTCGAGCTTGAGGGCGGCACCTGCGTGGCGGGGCCGTGCAAGGGCGATGCGCTGCGCGCTGTGCCGGTGCGGGTGCAGGATGGATTGGTGCTGCTGGGCTGAGCCGAATCCAACCGCCCCCTTGTAGCCTTGTGGGAGCGGCGTTAGCCGCGAAGCTACAGATGCCTGATGCCAGGATACGCCGGCATTCGCAGGGGATGGCGCTGTGTCATTACCGCCGGAAGAATCGCCAGTTTCGCGGCTTACGCCGTTCCCACAAAATGCCCCGGCCCTTGCTCAGAACATGATGTTGATCATGATCACCACGATCGCGGTGTAAAGCAGCGATAGCGGCCCACCGACGCGCCACATTTCGCGCGGGGTGTATTTGGCTGGGCCCATCGCCATCGAGATGACCGGGTTGGAGGCGGTCATCAGATTGTTGGACGCCGACAAGGCCACGATCAGGGCGAACGCGGTGGGGTTGCCGCCCGCGGCCAGCGCAAGATTGACTGCAATGGGCACCATCACGATGGTGGCGCCGACATGGCTGATCACCAGCGAGAACGCGGTAGTCAACAATGCCAGCGCGATTTCGAGTACCCACACTGGAATGCCGCTGGGCAGCTTGTCGATGGTATGGCCGGCAATCCACGCCGCCGCGCCGCTGCTGTCCATCGCCCAGCCCAGTGGAATCAGGCCGGCCATCATGAAGATGGTCTTCCAGTTGATCGCTGCGTAGGCCTCGTCCATGCGCAGCACGCCGGTCAACAGCATGCCGGCCACGCCGGTGAGCAGGGTCAGCGCAACC
The DNA here is from genome assembly GCF_056756175.1 of Stenotrophomonas sp. STEN240. Lineage (NCBI taxonomy): Bacteria > Pseudomonadati > Pseudomonadota > Gammaproteobacteria > Lysobacterales > Lysobacteraceae > Stenotrophomonas > Stenotrophomonas sp. STEN240. The sequence continues at coordinate 104,903 of NZ_JBRRBO010000009.1, forward strand.
GGCAGGTGCGAGGTCAGCGCGATGATGATGGTGATGGCGAAGATGGCCATCGCGATCTTGAACTTGTGCGGGCGCTGCTCGCCCTTCGGGTAGTCGGTGACCACCACGAAATCACGGGTTTCCGCCGCTGCGGCAAGGTCCTGCCAGATGCTGTGGAAGACCAGCATGTCGCCGGCGCGCAGCGGCGTGTTGCGCACGTCCTCGCGGATCACCTGCTTGTCGCGGTTGATCGCCAGCAGGCTGATGCCACGTTCCTTGCGTAGGCGCAGCTCGCCGGCGGTCTTGCCTATCACCTTCGAAGTTGGCGGCACCACAGCCTCGGAAATACCGGCGCGGGCAGGGTTGAACAGGTCGCCCAGCGGCTTCAGCCGTGAGGACATGCGCAGGAACTGGTTCTGGGCGAAGTCGGACACCTGCTGGCGCGGGCCCATGGCGCCGATCACGCTGCCAACCCAGATGCGCATGTCAGCCGGTGGTGACAAACGGGTGTCATCGCCTGTTTTCAGTGCCAGCAGCAGCGGGGCGTCGAACAGGTTCTCGGCTTCACCGACGGTCATGCCGACGAGCGGGCTTTCGGCGGTCACCAGCAGTTCGAAGACGTCGCCTTCAATGCCATAGGACTTGGCGAAATAGCTTTCGGTGCGGGCCGGTGCCTGGCCGTCTTCGTTCTCGCTCTCTTCTTCCTTGAGCTTGCGGCTGCCGTAAAAACGGAAATAAGCCAGCGAGGCGATCAGCAGGGCAACACCGATCGGCAGCGGCGCGAACATGCGCAGTGGCTCGATGGTGGCAGTGCCCGAGGGCAGGTTGTTGTTGGCTGACATCAACAAGTCGTTGAGCAGGATCAGCGGCGAATTGCCGACCATGGTCAGCGCACCGCCCATCACGATCGCTGCCGAGATCGGCAACAACTGGCGCTTCAGGGTGAGTGCGGTGCGGGAGGCCAGGCGTGAGGCGACCGGCAGATACAAGGCCATCACCGACGGGTTCTGCATGAACGATGAGTTCAAGCCGGCGGTGGCGGTGGTCAACAGCAACAGCCGTTGTTCCAGCCCGTGCGAGCGCCGCAGCAACCAGCCCGCGAGCCGGTTCAAGGCGCCGGTGCGGTCCAGGCCGGCGCCAAGAATGGTGGTGGCGATGATGCTCATCACCGCGTTACCGGAGAAACCACCGAAGATTTCCTCCGGTGCAATCAAGCCGGTGACGCCCAGCACTACCATCACCACCAGCGCCACCACGTCGGCGCGGATGCGCTCGAACAGGAACATCGCCATCGTGAAACCCACCAGCCCGAGCACGAGCTTCATATCGGTGGTGAGCGTCAGCGCGGTATCCATCAGGGCAGGTGCTTGGAGAAGGAGAGCAGGGACGGGATGACAACGCAGTCTGCCATCAACGCTGCATGGCCAGCGTGTGGATCAAGCGGGTTGTGGCTTGCAACTGTCATCACGCCCTCAGTCCTCAGCCAGCGTCGGTGGTGGCTGGCTTGTCGTACAGCAGGTCCCAGACGCCGTGGCCGAGCTTCTGCCCGCGGGTCTCGAAGTGGGTCTGCGGGCGCCAGTCCGGACGCGGCACCGCGCCACGTGGGCCGGCACGGTTGACCAGTCCAGCGGTGGCATCAAGCACGTCCCACATCTGCTCGGCATAGTCCTCCCAATCGGTGGCGCAGTGCAGGCGACCACCCGGCCGCAGCTTGCGCACCAGCAGCTCGGCGAAGCCCGGCTGCACCAGGCGGCGCTTGTTGTGGCGCTTCTTGTGCCAGGGATCGGGGAAATAGATGCGGATCTCATCAAGCGCGCCGTCGGCGATTTCCTTCTCCAGCACCTCGACCGCATCGTGGTGGTAGAGCTTGACGTTGTCGGCATTGTCATCGGCCAGCGCATTGAGCAGGCGGCCAACGCCCGGTGCGTGCACCTCGATGCCGATGTAGTCCTTGCTGGTGTCGAACTGTGCGGCGTAGCGCAGCGCGGCGCCATTGCCGAAGCCAATTTCCAGCACCTTGGGCGCGTTGCGGCCAAAGGTGGCGTCCAGATCGCGCGGCTCGCCGTTGAAGTCGATGCCGAAGCGCGGCCAGCGGTCGTCAAACGCACGCTGCTGGGCCGGGGTGAAGCGGCCCTGGCGCAGCACGAAGCTGCGGATCTCGCGGCGGCCTTCGGTCACGGTGAAGGGCTTGGGCGGTGCTTTGGAGCCCGCGCTGTCAAAAGGATTGGTCATCAGCCGATCAGCCCATCTAGCGGGGAGGAGGCGCTGGCATAGCGCTTGCGCGGGATGCGGCCAGCGAGGAAGGCCTCGCGGCCGGCTTCGACGGCCTTGCGCATGGCGCTGGCCATCAACACCGGGTTACGGGCACCGGCAATGGCGGTGTTCATCAGCACGCCGTCGCAGCCCAGCTCCATCGCGATGGCCGCGTCGGACGCGGTGCCGACGCCGGCATCGACAATGATCGGCACTTTGGCGTTCTCGATGATCTCGATCAGGTTGTACTTGTTCTGGATGCCCAGGCCCGAACCAATCGGCGCGGCCAGCGGCATCACCGCAGCGCAGCCGATTTCTTCCAGGCGCTTGGCCAGGATCGGGTCATCGGAGGTATAGACCATGACGTCGAAGCCGTCCTTGACCAGCTGTTCGGCGGCCTTGAGCGTGGCCATCACATCGGGGTACAGGGTTTTCTGGTCGCCGAGCACTTCAAGCTTGGTCAGGTTGTGGCCGTCGAGCAGCTCACGGGCCAGGCGGCAGGTGCGCACGGCGTCCTCGGTGGTGTAGCAGCCGGCGGTATTGGGCAGGATGGCGTAGCGGTCCGGCGGCAGCACGTCGAGCAGGTTGGGCTCGCCGGGGTTCTGGCCGATATTGGTGCGGCGGATGGCCACAGTGACGATCTGCGCGCCGGCGGCCTCGGTGGCCAGGCGGGTTTCTTCCAGATCCTTGAACTTGCCGGTGCCGGTCAGCAGCCGGGAGGAATAGGTCTTGCCGGCGATGACCAGCGAGTCGGTGGGGACATGTGCATTCATGCCCGAATTATCACCCATCCCGCCGACCCGTAGTGCCGAGCCATGCTCGGCAGAGGCCTGACCGGCAATGTCCCAGCGCAGCATGGCTGGGCTCTACAGGTGAAGCGAGCAAGCAAGCCACCGCTCCCTGCCTTTCGTGCAGCGAGGGGGAGGGGGCTTTCAACGCTGCTAGCTTCGCGGCTTACGCCGCTCCCACAAGCATTTCAAACATCGCTGGGAACGCCTCTGCCGAGCATGGCTCGGCACTACCGCTGCGCGACCCTCAACCACCACCCAGCGCATGCACGATTTCCACCACGTCACCGTCCTGCAGTGGGTGGGCCGCATGCTGGCTGCGCGGCACGATCTGGCCGTTGATCTCCACCGCCACGCGGCGCTCGCCCAGCCCTTCGGCGGCCAGCAGCTCGATCAATGACAGGGAAGGTTCGACTTGGCGGAGTTCGCCATTCAGATGAATGTTCATGTCGCCATTCTCGCCAGCGCCGCCCCAAAAGCCCAGCCACGGGCACAGTTTGCGGCAGCGCAGCGTGTGCGTCTTACGCAGTAATGAAAACATAACAACGTGCGGCGGCGTATGTCCGCCGGTTTTCCCCACCCAGGAGTTGAACATGTCCCTATCCCTTCGCCCGCTGCGCGCTGCCGTGGCTGTTGCCATCGCCTTGGCTGCAGCGCCGGCCATGGCGCAGTCGCCGTATTCCAAGACGGTGTTCTTCGGTGACAGCCTGACCGATACCGGCTACTTCCGCCCGGTGCTGATGAAGTTGGACCCGAATGCCGCCCTTGTTGGCCGCTTCACCACCAACCCGGGTTGGGTGTGGGCGGACTATGTGGCCGACCAGTACGGCACCAATGCCAGCCCCAACGGCAACGGCCAGACCGGTGACAACTACGCCGTCGGTGGTGCCCGCGTGGGTGTGGACTCGGTGGGTGCGCTGGGCGCGACGCCATCGATGAAGACGCAGATGGCGACCTATCTGGCTGCCAATGGCGGCAAGGCCGACGCCAATGCGCTGTACACGGTGTGGGGCGGTGCCAATGATCTGTTTGCGGTGCAGGCCGCACCGGCGCAGGCGCAGGCCATCATCGGTGCAGCCGTGACCGACCAGATCGGTATTGTCGGCACATTGAAGGCTGCGGGTGCCGAGTATGTGATGGTGCCGAACCTGCCCGATATCGGTTTGACCCCGGCCTCGCGCGCCGGCGGTGCCATGGGCATGGCGCAGGGCACCGCGCTGGCCAAGGCTTACAACGATGCCTTGTTTGGTGGCCTGAAGCAGGCCGGTCTGCAGGTTATCCCGGTGGATACCTTCACCATCCTGCAGGAAATCGTCGGCAACCCCGGCACCTATGGCTTCACCAACGTCAGCAACATGGCCTGCACCTCGGCCTCGTCGGTCACCTGCTCGCCGCTGAGCCTGGCAGCACCCAATGCAAACAACACCTATGTGTTTGCCGATGGCGTGCACCCGACCACCGCTGCCCATCAGATCCTCGGCCAGTACGCCATCTCGGTGCTGGAAGCACCGCGCCTGCAGCAGGTGCTGAGCCATTCGGCACAGACCACCGGCCGCGCCCGCGCCGATCAGGTGGGTGCACATGTGGGTCCGCGCCCCGCTGATGGTTTGAGCTGGTGGGGCAACCTGCGTGGCGACATGCAGCGCTATGCACATGCCGACCTGTACGACGGCATGGCCCCGGCTGGCTTGTTCGGTGTGGATTGGACGCGCGACGGCCTGGTGCTCGGTGGCTTTGCCGGCTACGGCCGCATGGACGCCGACTTCGGCAACAGCAAGGGTGACTTCACCCAGGACGACACCACCCTGGGCCTGTTCGCTGGCTGGTACGGCGAGCGCGCCTGGGTCAACGGCCAGTTGAGCTACAGCTGGCTGGGCTATGACGTGACCCGCAAAGTGCAGCTGGGCCCGGCTACCCGTGAGCACAAGGGCTCGCCGGACGGCAGCAACCTGACCGCAGCCATCAATGCCGGTTACGAGTTCGGCCAGGCCGGTGGCTTCCGCCACGGTCCGGTAGCGGCGGTGATCTGGCAGAAGGTGAAGCTGGACGGCTATGTGGAGAGCAACGCCAGCGCCACCGCGCTGGGCTATGGCGACCAGGACCTGGATTCGACCGTGGGCCGGATCGGTTGGCAGGCCCGCTTCGACGGCGCCAGCGTGCAGCCGTACGTGCAGGTCACCTATGACCACGAGTTCGAGGACGGCAAGCAGGCCGGTGCCTGGTTGCAGACCCTGGCCGACGTGGGCATGTACAAGGTGCCGGGGCTGGAGTTCGACCGCAACTACGCCACCGCCGTGCTTGGCGCCCGCCTCAAGTTGTGGGGCCTGGACAGCAATATCGGCCTGAGCACCACCACGATGCAGAAGTCCGCACGTGATGCGACCGTGTTCGCCAGTTTCGGCGGCAGCTTCTGAGTTGCCGTAGTAGCAATTGACTACGACGTTGTGTGTGGGAGGCGGTGCCGCATCTGCGGCATCGCCTCTTTTTGCATGTGGGGTAACAGCTGATGTGCCTGCAGGACGGGTGCTGGTGCCGCCTTTCCGGGCAACGCCAGTGGTACCCGATCAGGCGCGCAAGGCGGCCTGGGAGCGGCGGAAACGGACAGTTGCGGGCGTTGCTTTGTCCCAGCGTGGCGCATAGACTTCACGCTCGCCAACGCGGGCGTAGCTCAATGGTAGAGCTGTAGCTTCCCAAGCTACTGACGAGGGTTCGATTCCCTTCGCCCGCTCCATGCTTGGCCGATTATCGAAGGGGTCGGGGGCAGCAACAGGCTTGCCAACCGTGCGCTGAAGTCCTGCTGCAAACTCCTCGTTTCAGATCATCCGGAACCGGTAACGCCGCGATATGCTGCGCGCCTACAGACCACTCCCGCCGCGATGAAACTGGCCATTCTTTCCCGTAATACCAAGCTGTACTCGACCCGCCGCCTGGTCGAAGCCGCCCGTTCGCGTGGCCATACGGTGCGCATACTCGATCCGCTGCGCTGCTATATGCGCATCACGTCCAGCGGCTTTGGCATGCACTACAAGGGCAAGGCGCTGACCGGGATAGACGTGGTGATTCCGCGTATCGGTGCGTCCATCACCCGCTATGGCACGGCCGTTCTGCGGCAGTTCGAGATGATGGGCGCACGCACCCCCAATCCTTCCGATGCGATCCTGCGCGCGCGCGACAAGTTGCGTGCCCACCAACTGCTCGCCGCCAAGGGTATCGACATGCCGGTGACGGTGTTTGGCGACAACCCGGACGATACCGACGACCTGCTGTCGATGCTGGGGCCGCCGCCGCATGTGGTGAAGCTCAGCGAAGGTACCCAGGGCAGGGGGGTGATCCTCACAGAAAAGCTCAGCGCGTCCAAGGGCACCGTCGAAGCCCTGCGGGGGCTGTACGCCAACTTTCTGGTGCAGGAGTTCATTGCCGAGGCCCAGGGCGCGGACCTGCGCTGCCTTGTTGTGGGCGACCAGGTAGTGGCAACCATGCGCCGGCAGGCTCAGGACGGTGACTTCCGTTCCAATCTTCATGCCGGCGGCAGTGCCGAACGGGTGCAGTGCAGCAAGGCCGAACAGCAGGTGGCGGTGCGCTCGGCCAAGGCGCTGGGCCTGGGGATTGCCGGCGTCGACCTGATCCGCTCCAAGCGCGGGCCGCTGGTGCTGGAGGTCAATTCGACCCCTGGGCTGGAGGGCATCGAAGGGGTGTCGGGGGACGATATTGCCGGGCGCATGATCGAATACGTGACCAGCCTCAAGCGTTGAGGCCGGGAATGCAATTTGTTTGCATGGTTTTAACAAGCCTTTAATCCGGCTGGCCCTAGCCTGTTTCCACTGTGCCCAGCCCTCCTCAGTGGGTCCGGTGATCGGGAATTTTTAAGGCCCTGGCGGTTCTCGCCAGGGCCTTGTTTTTGCCCGATTGCCCTGCTGTTGTTGTATGACGACGGCAGCGCTAGAGTTAGTCAAATCCACTGAGAGAGTCGGTATGGCACGTAAGTTATTGCTTTTATTGGTTTTGGCTACCCCTGTAGTGGTTTTTGCGAAGCCTGCAGAGCTTCCCTTGCGCTCCGGCGAGTCTTTCCAGGTCCAGCAGCAGAAGGTTCAAGCCGATCTGCGGGGTGGGGAGGTCTATAGCGAGATATCTGCCGAGAACCGCGGCCGGGTGCTCGAGGCGCTTGAGCGCATGTCCTCACTCGTCGGTGAAGGTAGCGTCGAGTCGCTTTCACCCGAGAAAAAAGTCGCGGCCTTCAACGACCAGGAACTTGTCAATAATTTGCTTACCCAGGCACGGGAAGACAGCCGGCTGATCTGTCGCCGTGAGAAGACTCTTGGCTCGCAGATGGCAACGAGCCAGTGTTTTACAGTCGCCGAGCGTGAGCGCATGAAGCAGAACTCTCAGAGCTATATGCGGTCTATGCAGAGTGGCAAGGACGTAAAAGTCGGCAACTGAGTGTTGATTGGCAGGTGGGTAGCTGCATAAATGTGTGGCTACCGGCCGTCATCCGGATGTAAGAAGTTAACGATGGGTGTGCTGTAATTCCTCGCAAGCGGACTTTTGAGTCCGCCTGTACTTTTCAAGACATAAGGTAATCGCCCACGTGCGCATTCTTGTAATCGAAGACAACAGTGACATTGCCGCCAATCTTGGTGACTACCTTGAGGATCGCGGGCATACGGTCGATTTCGCCGCTGATGGCGTGACCGGCCTGCATCTGGCCGTGGTGCACGAGTTCGACGCGATCGTGCTCGATCTCAACCTGCCAGGCATGGATGGCATCGAGGTCTGCCGCAAGCTGCGCAACGATGCACGCAAGCAGACGCCGGTGCTCATGCTCACTGCCCGCGACTCGCTGGACAACAAGCTGGCCGGTTTTGATTCCGGTGCCGATGACTACCTGATCAAGCCGTTCGCGCTGCAGGAAGTGGAAGTGCGGCTCAACGCATTGTCGCGGCGTGGCAAGGGTGCACATACCCGCGTGCTGGAAGTGGGGGACCTGGAATACAACCTGGATACACTGGAAGTGCGCCGGCAGGGCAAGCTGCTGCAGCTCAACCCGACCGCACTGAAGATCCTGCAGGCGTTGATGGAAGCGTCGCCTGCTGTGGTTACCCGTCAGGAGCTGGAAACCCGCGTCTGGGGTGAGGAGCTGCCCGATTCGGATTCGCTACGCGTGCATATCCATGGCCTGCGTGCGGTGGTGGACAAGCCCTTCGAAGTGCCGATGATCCAGACCCGTCATGGCATTGGTTACCGTATCTCTGCACCCGATGCCTGAAACAGTCCTGCCTGAGGTCGTGCGCAGGCGTGGGCGCTACCGTCGGCGTCTGCGCAGCCGCATCATCGTTTCGTTCGTATTGTTGGGCTTCTGCCTGACCACGCTGTTCGCCTTCGCCACGAACTGGGCGCGGATGCGTGTGGAAAACCAGCTGGTAGAGGATGTGATGAATCGCAACCTCGACGCTTCCTGGCAGAGCTACATGCGCAGTGGCGGCACCGATGTGGTTGCTCCGGTGCAGCAGATGCGGGCCTTTTTGTTCCGGCCGGACAAGCTCGACGGGCTGCGCCGTGACTATCCCGAATGGGAAGGGTTGCAGGACGGCATTCATACGATCAATGGCGAGGATGCCGAAGGCAAACCTTTCTCCTACAAGGTAGGTGTGCGTAAAACACCGGATGCGTGGTTCTTCATTGCTTACGACATGGGCCAGGCGCTTCGTGGTGAGCAGCAACTCAACCGCGCGCTGTTCCTGTCGGTAATCATCTTCAGTCTGCTGTCCTGGGTGTTGGGCTGGTGGTCCGCCTCGCGGGTGATGCGGCCGGTGTCCGACTTGGCATCCCGGCTGCGCGCCTACCGTGGCGGTGCCAAGCACCCCGAGCCCTTGGCACCGCGTTTTCCGGACGACGAGGTCGGCCAGTTGGCTGAGGCGCTGGATGACTATTCCGAGCGCCTGACCGAAGTGGTCCAGCGCGACCGCGAGTTCAATGCCGACGTCAGCCATGAGCTGCGTACGCCGCTGGCTGTGATCCGCGGTGCTACCGAGCTGTTGCTGGCCCGGCCAAATCTGGATGAAAAAGTGTTGCAGCGTCTGCAGCGCATCCAGCGCGCCGAACAGCAGTGCAGTGACTTGATTGGCTCATTGCTCCTGCTGTCGCGCAACGAGCGCGCGCAGGGCAGCAGCAATGTCGCCCGGGTTGCCGAGCAGTTGCTGGAATCGCACCGCGCCCAGCTCGGTGGCAAGCCCTTGGAGCTGGTGCTGGAAGGATCGCGCGAGCTGGTAGTCGATGCGCCAGAGTCGGCGTTGTCGGTGGCGCTGGGCAACCTGATCGGCAATGCGGTGAAGTATTCGCAGGAAGGTCGGGTGCTGGTGCGGGTGGGGGCAAATGCGGTGGAAGTCATCGACAACGGCCCGGGGCTGAGCGAGAAAGATGCTGCAAGCTTGTTCCAGCGCGGCTATCGCGGCACCCACGCTGGCCATTCGCAGGGCGGGGGGATCGGTTTGTCGATCGTCAGCCGACTGTGCGCGCTATATGGCTGGCAGGTGGATATCCGGCCGGGCAAGGAGCGCGGAGTGATTGCGACGCTGACATTTGCGCCTGAACTGCCCTGATCATGGTGATCGCAGAGGTGCTGGCCTCCTGCGTGCGTGCGTGGTGAGAGGAGCAGTTTGCGAGCCACAGCTGCGCTGTTGATCGAACGACCTGGCACTGTCGCAAGGGCAGGGGAGCAGAGCGCAATGCTATGCACGTGAGCATTCGAGTCACCCGCAAACCGACGCAAGGCCACCGGCATAGATTTTTTTGTAGGAGTGGCGTAAGCCGCGAAGCAAAGAAATCATCAGATGAAGAGATTACGATAACGCTAACTTCGCAGCTTGCGCCGCCCCCACGGGCACGTAGCAGGCCCGTACCCCCAAGTGATTCCGGCTGAATTTCGATATCGCGGCTGCTCATGACGAGCTGCATTTGAGGTGCGGCGCAGGGATCAGGGCGCCCCGGCGGATGGCTTGAATCAACGCGGCGCCGCAAGCTTCCGATAACGCGCATCCAGCACTTCGATATGTGCCTGCAACGCATCAGGATGGCCATCGTTGACGATCACATCGTCGGCCAATGCCAGGCGCTGCGCGCGGCTGGCCTGCGCCTGGATCATGCGCTCGGCCAGTGCCGCATCGATATTGTCGCGACTGAGCAGGCGTGCATGCTGGACTTCTTCCGGTGCGTCTACTACCAGAACACGTTGCAGCCACGGATAGGTTGGTCTGCCTCCGGCTTCCGTGAGTAGCGGAATGGCTGCAATCGAATAGGGGCTGCTCGCTGCTTCGCAGATGCTGCGCACGCGGGCACGGATGGCCGGATGGGTGATCGCTTCCAGTGCGCGGCGTTCATCGGGATCGGCGAATACGCGCTGACGCAGGTAGGCCCGGTCCAGGCTGCCGTCAGCCTGCAGAACCTCGGCACCAAACAGTTCTGCAATCGCCGCAAGGCCGGGGCTGCCAATCGCGACAACCTCGCGCGCTGCAACATCCGCATCGGCCACGGTGATGCCCAGGGCCTCGAAGCGCCTGCTGACTTCACTCTTGCCCGAGGCGATGCCGCCGGTCAGTCCGACGATGAAATTGCTCATGCAATGACTCCAAAACAACAATGGCCCTCGAAGGGGCCATTGTCGCTGGTGATTGATTATTGCTGTAGCCCTGCCAGGCGCATGTAGCCGCCTATCATCTGGTCGCCCCACATGAAGACCAGCCAGCCTGCGATGGCCAGGTAGGGGCCGAATGGAATCGGCGTGGCGCGGTCGCGCCCGCGCGAGTACAGCCAGATCGAACCGATAATGGCGCCGACCAGGGAGGACAGCAGGATGATCGGCAGGATGCCCTTGAGTCCGCACCAGGCGCCCAACGCGGCCAGCAACTTGAAGTCGCCATGGCCCATGCCTTCCTTGCCGGTGATCTGCTTGAACAACCACCACACCGTCCATAGCGACAAGTAGCCGACCGCGGCACCAAGCAGCGCCGGTTTGGCGGGCATGTAGAGGTTGTCCATGCTGCCTATCAGGCCCAGCCACATCAGTGGCAGGGTGAGCTGGTCGGGTAGCAGTTGGGTGCGCAGGTCGATGCCTGACAGCGCGACCAGGAAGCAGCTCAGCACGATGGCGCCAAAGCCCTGCCAACCGAAGCCGAACTGCCAGACGCTGGCCAGCACCATCAAGCTGGTGACCAGTTCCACGATCGGGTACTGGATGGAGATCGGCGCTTGGCAATGACGACACTTGCCACGCTGGATCAGCCAGCTGAACAGCGGAATGTTCTCGTACCAGCTCAGCTTGTGCTTGCAGTGCGGGCAGTGCGACGGCTCCACCACGATGCCCGGCGGCGGCGGCTCATAGATATCGGGCTCTTCGAGGATTTCGCGCGCATCGCGCTTCCACTGCCACTCCATGCGCTTGGGCAAGCGCAGGATCACCACGTTGAGGAAGCTGCCGATCAGCAGTCCCAGTCCGGCCGCGGCGGGATAGCCGAGACCGGGATGCTGGTCGAGAAATGCCATGTGTTAGATCACGGATGCCAGTTTGAAGATGGGGAGATACATGCCGATGACCATGCCGCCGACGATGGTGCCGATGAATACCATGATCATGGGTTCCAGCAGGCTGCTCAGCGCGTCAACCGCGTTGTTCACTTCCTGCTCGTAATATTCGGCAACCTTGAACAGCATCGCGTCCAGCGCACCGGCTTCTTCGCCGATGGCGGTCATCTGGATGACCATGTGCGGGAACAGGTTGACCTGTTTCATCGCCATGTTGACCGGGTAGCCGACGGCGACGTCGTCGCGCATTCGCAGAACCGCTTTTTCGTAGACGCTGTTGCCGGTGGCGCCAGCAACGATGCCGAGCGCTTCAACCAGCGGGACACCGGCCTTGAAGGTCACGCCAGTCGTGCGCGCGAACCGGGCGATTGCGCTGTTGTGCATGATCTGGCCGATGATAGGCACTTTCAGAATCAGCTTGTCCATCGTGTGCTGCATGGCTGGCGAGCGTTTGTAGGCAAATAGGAAGCCAACTATTGATCCAACTAGGACGATCAAGATGAGCCACCACCATGCGACCATGAATCGCGAAAGGCCCACAATCATCTGGGTGAACGCAGGCAGTTCGGCGCCAAAGCCCTTGAACACGTCCTCGAACTGCGGCACCACCCAAACCAGCAGGATGGAGCTCACCAACAGCGCTACGGCAACAACCATCGCCGGGTAAAAAAGCGCTTTTTTGATCTTGCCCTTCAGCGCTTCGATGTTCTCTTTATAGTTAGCAACCGTATCAAGCACGGTTTCCAGTACACCGGCGCCTTCGCCGGCCTTCACCAGGTTGCGGTACAGCTCATCGAACTGCACCGGGTGCTTGCTGATCGCCTCATAAAGCGACGAGCCGCCTTCGATATCGGCCCTGATTTGGCCGACCATCTTCTTCATCCGTGGGTTCTTTTGCCCATCGCCGATGATTTCAAGCGAACTCACAATCGGCACGCCGGACTTCATCATTGTCGCCATCTGGCGACTGAAGAACGCGATTTCCTTGGCCGTGATTCTTGAGCCGGCAGCGCCAAACAGAGGCTTCTGTTTTGGCTTTACTACGGTCGCGGTGATTCCCTGCTTGCGCAGCTCCGCGCGAACCATGTTCAGGTTCTTTGCCTGCTGCTCACCCTTCATCTTCACGCCGCGTTTGTCTGTTCCCTCCCAGACAAACGGCAGCAACTGATTGGTGTTGCGCGCTATGGGGTCGTTCTTGACTGCATTACGAGTGGCGGACATCGGTTTGGGCTCCCCGCCCAAGCCTTCCCCAGGCCGGGCATCTGTCTGCATGGTATCTGCTTCGATACGAACTGGCACGTATCCAATAGCCGGCTCAGAGCGATTGTTGCTATCGAAAGGCGGGGTGTGTCACAAAGTGACGTGTTGCGTCACAAAGGGGTGTGGCGGGCAAAACCGGAGCTGGGGGCTTCCATTCCTGAGCGTTGCTGCCATCATTGTGGTGGGGAGCTGGGGAGCTGTCTGAAACTTGGCATGCATCCTGCTTTGCACTACCCCGCATGGGAGGGAGTCTGCCTATGCGGCTTTCACCCTCGTCAACTATTAAAAACCTCTAGGGGATGTACCTAATGAAGAAGCAGCAGGGTTTTACGCTGATCGAACTGATGATCGTTGTTGCGATCATCGCCATCCTGGCCGCCATCGCGCTGCCGGCTTACCAGAACTATGTCGCCAAGTCGCAGGTCACCGCTGGTCTGGCTGACATTCGTGGTGGTATCACCGCGTTCGAAGAGGGCATCCAGTCGGGTACCCAGACCACCGCTCCGACCGCGCTTTCGCTGGGTCTGGCTTCCTCTACCCCGCGTTGCGCTATCGCTGTAACTGGCGCTTGGGCAGATGCTGCAAACCAGAAGATCTCTTGCACGTTGAAGGGCAATCCGAAGGTCGCCGGCTCGGTTGTTCTGCTGACCCGTGACGCTTCTGGCGCATGGAACTGCACCGCAACCGGTGCTGTTGATTCCAAGTTCCTGCCGGCTGGTTGCACCAAGTAATTTTTATTACTTGTTGTAAGGAAAGGGGCGGATATCGCCCCTTTCTTTTTGTTAAAAATTGGACTTCTGGTATATCGATTCGATAGAAAGGGGGGGGGGGGATGAGCAGGAATGAAGGGTTCACCTTGATTGAGTTGATGATCGTTGTTGCAATTATTGCTATTCTGGCGGCAGTAGCGTTGCCGGCATACCAGAATTACGTAGCGAAGGCGCAGGTTACTGCGGGTCTGGCTGACATTCGTGGTGGCCAAACAGGGTTCGAATCGCATGTGCTTGTCGAGAGCGTTGCAACCTTCGATCTTGTTGATATTGGGCTTCCTCCGACTACGCCGCGGTGCGATCTGTCAATGGACTCGGGAGATGCGGGGTTTATCCGTTGCCGCTTGAAAGGCAGTCCATTGATCGCGGGAAAGACTATTGAGATTGCGCGTTCCGCTTCCGGGGCTTGGCAATGTAAAGTGGATGCTAGTATCTCATCCAAGCTGTATCCGGCTGGTTGCAGCTGATTATATTTGGCGAGATGCGCTTAGCGATTAAAGGGCTGGGAATGGTCGGTCGTATGGCGTTAATTCGCTCCGTTGGGTTGGCTGCATTAGCGGTGGTGGTTGCTGCTGTTTATTGGCCAGGATTGAGCGGGCCTTTCATATTTGATGATTTTCCTGCGTTGGTGGATAACAGCAGGGTGCATGTCGAGGCTCTTGGCTTCGGCGAGCTGTGGAGAGCTGCCTTTAGCTTTGATCCAGGCGGTACTGGTCGCCAGCTGGCGATGTTGAGCTTTTCACTTAATTATGCTCTCGATGGTTTAAATCCATGGGGTTGGAAACTGGGTGGGTTGCTAGTTCACCTGGTAAATACAATCTTGGTGTATGCACTATGTGTCAGATTGCTCGCTTTGGCGGGGGTGGGGCGGCTTCTGCGTTGGTCAGCTGCTGCAATTGCGCTGCTATGGGCCGTGCACCCTTTGCAAGTTTCCACCGTGCTATATGTAGTGCAGCGCATGGAAACCCTGTCGCTGATGTTTGTCTTGCTGGCGCTGTTGGCTTACTTGCGTGGTCGCCAGGCGCAGATACAGGGTGCCCGAGGCTGGGTGTGGCTTGCTCTGTGCGCGCCATTGCTGTTAATGGCGCTCGGGGCGAAAGAAACTGCGTTGTTGCTGCCGTTGTACACATTGGCGCTGGAGTTGACGCTACTCCGCTTTGATGGGTACACATCAGCTCAAAAGCGATTTTGGCGTTGGGGTTACGCGATCGGTTGCTTGATCGTGTTGGTCGTGTTTGTTGCGGTGGTGATTCCGGCCTACACGGCTCCGCAAGCCTATGCGATACGCGATTTCACCGCTGGCGAGCGTGTGCTGACTCAGCTTCGTGTGCTACCGATGTATCTCGGGCAGATTCTATTTCCCTCGCCTGCGCTCATGTCGTTCTATTACGATGATCTTCAGGCGTCACGTGGGCTGTTTGAGCCGATTACTACTATTGCCGGTGCGCTCCTATTGCTTGCGCTGTTTGCAGTCGCTTGGATATTCCGCAGGCGTGCCCCGTTGTTTAGTTTGGGTCTGTTGTGGTTCTTTGTCAGTCATGCAATTACTAGCAATGTATTGGCGCTGGAGTTGGTGTTCGAGCATAGGAATTACTTTGCGATATTGGGTATTCTGTTGGCGGCAGCTGACCTGGTGCGGCGTATTCCTGTGCGCGACGGCCCTGGTATAAAAATAGCTGCTGTCGCAGCGCTGGTGTTGGGTGTGGGATTTCTTGGGGTAGTACGGGCAGCTACCTGGGGTAACGTGCTGCTGCTTTCAACGGAGTTGACGCACGTGAATCCTGATTCAGCACGTGCTGCGCAAGATCTCGGGATTTTATACAACGCGATGTCGGACGGTGATGTTGATTCGCCATTTTTTGGTTTTGCGGTCGCTGAGTTGGAGCGTGAATCGAAAATGGACTGGGCGACTGTTCTTGCGGAGCAGTCATTGATTCTGTTGCATGCTGAGAACAACCTGCCGGTCAAGCCGGAGTGGTGGAGTCGGCTGCAGTTTCGCCTTCGGGATCGACCTATTGGTCACGAAACGGTGGGCGCCATGTTTCGCTTGCTAGATCGACGTATGGCTGGCGTGAGGATGGATGATTCTGCGCTGTCTAGTGCTTTTGACATGCTCTTTGAGCGGAAACCAATGCCGCCGTATAGTTATGGGGCCGTCGCGCTTCATGCGCTGAAATATCAGAATGACACGGCGCGGGCTAAACGCTTGCTGGTGCGGGCAGTGGATGGTGCCGCCCCTTACCCGGGGTATCTGCAGTCGTTAAGTGAGCGCCTCAGGGAAGGGGGTAATTCAGATGTGGCGGATTGGCTGGATATTGAGGCGGCGAAGTCGCGCAAGCTACAATAGATACTGGTGGATTGCACCGCTGTCTTTCGAGTCCGCTATGCGTTGAGTAAATTCACTGTTCTGGTGCAGTTGAGTTTATAAGTTTATTAATAACTCCTTTCCAGATGAGCGTAAGCGCTTCGCTGGATAGGTATTTTTGGTGATAAACGGCGGCGGCGGCACCCATCTCTCTTCTTTGGTCCGGCGCATTAGCTAGCGTCTGGATGGCACTGCTCAGCGAATCTACATCGCTTGAGATTGCCATTAGAGGGGGGGGCGGAGTGTTCTCCGGTAAACCGTAATTGTCCTGTGATATGACAGGCTTGCCTGCAGCGAGGGCTGAGTAGATTTTAAATGGCAGCACTCTGGCTGCCTTGCCGTCCCCGCCAAATACGCCGAGGCAAATATCCGATTGCTCAATATTCTTGGCGATAACTTCCTTTGGTTGCCATGCGCGTAGCCATGTGACGGACTGATTTGCTCCAAGCCAAGGACTGGCGTCGGTCGCTTGCTGCCCATCTCCGATCAACGTGAACTCGATATCGTGGGCGTTGCGCAAGGCGTGGATGGATTTCGCTATTAAGGTGGTTCCCTGCAGGGGCACGAAAGTTCCAACGAAAATGACGTTCACCCTGTTGTCATCATCGTTTTTTTTGGGCGGGCGAGGGCGGTCGGGGAGCGGTTGCAGCGCCAAGGGCAGGGCGCGAATCCGGTCCCGCGCCACGCCGAATGTAAGGCTGATGTGTTCGGCGTTCTTGGTTGTGTCTGAAACTACCATTTCAGCGGTGCGAAGTGCACGCGACTCAATGGAGAGCAGTATTCGAGAAGCGGTGCTCTTGCTGTTTCCGAGATTTCTATCCTGATACAGAGAGTCCCATACGGTTATATAGGCGTCGCAAATGAATCGTGGGCGGATTCTTTCAGGTAGCCATGATGCCAGCCAGAGAATGAATATTCCTGGGTACGGGACGTAAGTGAGGCTTCTGGCTGGAGTGCGTGCCAGCAGTTTGGCAAGCGATATAAGATTTGAGCTAGCAATTCTTGTGACGCCAACCAAGGCGTCTGCTTTCGATCCACTAGCGAGTTTCCACAGCTTGACGTCTTGGGGTAGCCAGCAACTGTGGTCGATTACAGCTAAATCGTCCAGGCAGGTAAGTATTTTTACTGTGTTCCACGCATTCGGATAGCCGTCTCCGCGCAATCCCGCGCCAGCGATATATATTTTTTTGATGGGTGGCTCAGTCTCTGGCATTTTTTGCAAGCTGTGCTGTTACAACCAAATTCAGGGAATTCTCTTGGTTCTCGCCAATGATAAAGTCGTGCTCATCGAACTCGAATTTTTGAATTGCAACGGAGTGGGCTGGTTTGAATTTCCCGATGACACGGTGGACAAGGTTGAGCGCACCGATACGGATAAAATCTGGCATGCCGGGGAGTGTGGCGGGAAGGCAGAGCCATTTGGTGCGTGAGTATCGCTTTATTTCTATGGACGCAATTTCCCGGCGGGCTCCCATCTGCAATGCCTGTGTCACCGTCAGGTGCCGATTGATGAGTTTGACGAGAGTGCTCATGTCATATTCGCGCAGATGCCATCTGTTCCATGGCTTTTGACCTGGGAGCAATCGGTTCTTTCTGTCGGGTGTGATGACGACCAAGGTGCCGCCCGGCTTGAGAAGTCTCCTGGCCTCGCGTAGATAGCCATCTTCGTCACTGACGTGCTCTATGACTTGAAATGAAAGTACAACATCGAAGGAGGCGGTAGCGAACGGGAGCTGTTTGCTGGGGTCAATTTTACGGAAGTGCAGATTCGCATTTTTGAATCTTTCCTTTGCGTATGAAATTGCATCCTCCGCGACGTCTACGCCGTGTACTTCGTTCGCAGTCTTGGAAAGGCGCATGGCGCCGTATCCTGAGCCGCAACCAAGGTCGAGCACCTTCTTTTCACTGCACAGTTTCTCGACGAAGCCGTAGCTGGCGGCGTGCATTGCATAGATCGTATAAGCTCCGATTGAATGCATGTACACATCCTCAATGACGCGTTCGCCGGTTGGCTCCAGGTCTATTCTCATGTCAGCATCTGCTTTTTTCTATTTATATGGTTGGAAAGTAGTACGCTGGCCGAAAAGACAATCAGATCGCCAAGCATGGTGCTGGCTCGTGAGAGCATTACCAGCTGGAGAATTTTTTCATCACTGCCATTTCCTGTCAGTACCAGTAGCATTACGCCCTCGCGCGCGCCAAGGCCAGCAGGTGCGCCAGGAGCCAGAAAGCCAAGGATCCACGCTATGGCGAAAGCAGAAGTGGCGGTCCCGTAGCTTACGCTGGATAGACTAAGCGCCAGTGCCAGCAGCCATATCCCAATACCAATGATCAGGTAATTGCAGCTGTATGCGGCCAGTGCTTTTAGCGTAGTTGACGGACCGGGGAGGCCGCCAGTCATGTAGAGGAACTTGCTTATAGGTCCATTTTTGCGAGCACTACTTGGGGGTACATTGATGCAGAAAATAAGAATGCCAATGCAACTCAAAGCTAGAGCAGTGAGGAGGACGGGTCTGTAATGGCCTACGGTAGAGTGCCAAGTCGCCGGTGCCAGAAATAATATGCCGATCAGAACGCTGGCGGCTGCGGCCAGCAAGGTTTCCTGGACGATTGTCGTGGCATATGGCCGCATCAGCATCCCGTGCTTGAACGAATAGGCCGCGCGGCAGATGTGCTGCGCGATGTTTCCGGGCACATACTTCGCCAGTTGGGTAATGCCGATAAATACGGTGAGTTGCGTGGGACTCCAGTTCTGTCCCTGGCGCAGAAGTAGTTGGCGCCACGCCAGTCCAGTCAGAGGATATATGGCTGTGTAACAGAGGCTGGCCGCGAGCAGTGCGCCGAGCACGCTTGTCTTGTTTGGCGTTGCTATCAGAGTGTTGAGGTCCAGGTGCTGCAAGCAGAACCATAAGAAATATCCGCCTAACGCCAGCGACACCAGGAGGCTGCAAATTCGCCACGCAAGTTTCATTGGCGACTAGCCATGACAAGGTAGCCACTGCCCCAGTTGCGGCCTTTGGTCAAAGACTGCAAGCCGTCGGCTAAGGATATGATTGCTCTACCTGACAAGGTGTTGATCCACCTGTTCAATTTAAGATAGCTGCGGCGATCTACGCCACTGGAGGCGGTGGCATCGCCCTTTGACTGGCTCTCCGCTTTATTCAGCATTCTTTTATACGCGATATTGCCCAGCGCTTCAGTAGCATTTGCCAGGGGGAATCCATAGCACTCGAAGTACTCAATTTTCAGGCCGTGCGCAGCAATCAATTCTCTCAATTCGCTATGGTCGTAGCGGCGCCAGTGGCCTGCCCACACATCGCCGGCTCCCCAGCGTGATCGGTGAGCTGGCACTGAAATAATCAGAGACCCCTTGGGGCTAAGCCATTGCAGCCACTCTTGAAGTGCGGCATCGTGGTCTTCGATATGTTCGAGGACGTCGAAAGCACAAACGATGTCGAATTTTCCGTGCCAGCCAGACTCAGGGCTCGCCAGCACGCTGTGTGTACTTTGTACAGCATTCGCCAGCTGTGTCGCCATCGAAAGTGCCTTCAAAGAGGTCTCAAGCCCCTTTGCGTCGTAACCCATGCGGCTCAGGTCGCACAATAGTGCTCCGGCACCGCAACCGATTTCCAGTAGTGCTGCGGGCGGGCGACATTTCTTGAGTAGGGACAGAATGCGTGCCCGGCGCAGCAGGTAACGAAGCGGCGGCGCCCACCCCAAGGCAGGTGCTATGACCCCCATTCTCTCAGAATAAGTAGTCTGCTCTGCTGGAATCTGATCTTTCATGTGCTTGGACTGGTATCTGCTTGGCCTTCAGCTGTCACGACGATAAGTAAGATTGGTTATCTGCTCTGAAATGAGTCCGATCAAGAAAATAATGACCGCGGCGCTGAACAGTAAAGTGCTCATGTTCGTCAGCCGATGCACAGTCGCAAACGTATAGCCGTAGTAGGCAGCGCCTGTCATGAAGAAGGTCAATGCGATTGGCCCAAACAACTTCATCGGCGAATACAGCGTCGCGATCTTGAAAATGATCAGCAAAAATCTTATGCCATCCTTGATCGGCCGGATATGGCTGCCATTACCGACACGCTTGGCTACCGGGATTGGCACATAGGCCACCGGGTAGGCGCTGCGGAAGAACGCCATCGTGCTGGTGGTTGGGTAGCTGAAGCCGTTCGGTAGCAGGTGCAGGAATTCGCGGAAGCGCTCGGCGCGCACGGCGCGGAAGCCGGAAGTGAGGTCGTCAATGCGGTGGCCGGTCATATGACTGGCAAGCTTGTTGTAGAAGGCATTGGCCAAGCCCCGATGCAGATTGGCCTGGCCGCTGCTGTCGCGGGCGCCGACGACCATGTCGTAGCCTTCGTCCAGCTTGGCCAGCAGCTGGGCGATATGGCCAGCGCTGTGTTGACCATCGGCGTCCATGAAGACCAGGATCTGGCCGTTCGCGGCGCGGGCGCCGCGCTTGATCGCCGCACCGTTGCCCATCGAGTACGGGCTGCTCAGCACGCTGGCGCCTTGTTCGCGGGCGATGGCGGCGGTCTGGTCGGTTGACCCGTCATCGACCACGATGATCTCGGCGGACGGATACGCTGCGCGCAGTTCGGGCAGGGTCCGTTTCAACCCTTCGGCCTCGTTCTTCGCAGGCAGGATGATGCTCAGTTCACGCACGTTTGATTACCGGTAGTTCTCCCCGCCGCCATAGTAGCCGGGTTGCCGGCCTGGGTGCGGATGGACTGACGGTTTACAGGGGCTTGAGGTAATCTGGGGGCTGCTTTCAGGGGACGCCTCAATGAATGTTGCCAACGTAAACCTCGTCGGAATCACCGGCATCGCCCGCCGGCTGGTCCAGGATGGTGCCTTGGACGAGGCTGTTGCCCGTACGGCCATGACCCAGGCAGGCGACGCCAAGGTGCCGTTGGCGCAGTGGCTGGCTGACAAGAAGCTGGTGAGCGCCGCGCATATGGCTGCTGCCAACGCCATGGAATTCGGCATGCCCTTGCTGGATGTGTCGGTGTTTGATGCCAGCCAGAACGCGATGAAGCTGGTCAGCGAGGAATTGCTGCGCCGGCATCAGGTGCTGCCGCTGTTCAAGCGTGGCGGCAAGCTGTTCGTGGGTACCAGCAACCCGACCCAGCAGCTGGATGAGATCAAGTTCCAGACCAACCTGGTGGTCGAGCCCATCCTGGTCGACGAGGAGCAGATCCGCCGCACCCTGGACCTGTGGCTGGCCAGCAACGACTCGCTGGGCGACAGCCTTGGCGGTGACGATGAGGGCATGGGCGACCTGGACGTCGCCGCCGGTGACGAGGACATGGGCAGCGGTGGCGACACCGGTGTGGATGCCAAAGGCGATGACACCCCGGTCGTCAAGTTCGTCAACAAAGCCTTGGTCGATGCCATCCGCAAGGGCGCTTCGGATATCCACTTCGAGCCTTATGAAGATGATTACCGGGTGCGCTTCCGTATCGATGGCCTGCTCAAGAGCGTCGCCAAGGCGCCGGTGAAGCTGAACCAGCGTATCGCCGCGCGTCTGAAGGTGATGGCGCAGCTGGATATCGCTGAAAAGCGGGTGCCTCAGGATGGTCGCATCAAGCTCAACCTGTCCAAGAGCAAGCAGATCGATTTCCGTGTCAGTACCTTGCCGACGCTGTTCGGCGAAAAGATCGTGCTGCGTATCCTTGACGCCAGCGCTGCCAAGCTGGGCATCGACAAGCTTGGTTATGAGCCGGACCAGCAGAAGCTGTTCCTGGATGCCATCCACAAGCCTTACGGCATGGTGCTGGTAACCGGGCCGACCGGTTCGGGTAAGACGGTGTCGCTATATACCGCGCTGGGCATCCTCAATGACGAGACCCGCAATATCTCCACCGCCGAGGACCCGGTTGAAATCCGGCTGCCCGGTGTGAACCAGGTGCAGCAGAACAACAAACGCGGCATGACCTTCGCTGCCGCGCTGCGTTCGTTCCTGCGACAGGATCCGGACATCATCATGGTCGGCGAAATCCGTGACCTTGAGACCGCGGAAATCGCGATCAAGGCCGCGCAGACCGGTCACATGGTGCTGTCAACGCTGCATACCAACGATGCGCCGCAGACCATCGCGCGTCTGATGAACATGGGTATCGCGCCCTACAACATCACCTCGTCGGTGACCCTGGTGATTGCCCAGCGCCTGGCGCGGCGCCTGTGCTCGAACTGCAAGCGTCCGACCCAGTTGCCGGAGAATGCATTGCTGGCCGAGGGTTATACCGCTGAGCAGATCGCCAAGGGCATCAATCTGTTCGAGCCGGTGGGTTGTGATGAATGTACGGAGGGCTACAAGGGCCGTACCGGTATCTATCAGGTGATGCCGATGACCGATGACATCGCGGCGATCGTCCTGCAGGGCGGCAACGCGATGGATATCGCCGACGCTGCGCAGAAGATCGGCATCAATGACCTGCGCCAGTCAGCGCTGATTAAGGCCGCGCAGGGCACCACCAGCCTGGCCGAGATCAACCGCGTCACCAAGGACTAAGCCCCCGTAGTGCCGAGCCATGCTCGGCAGGGGCTTTACCAACAATCCCGCACTCGTAGTGCCGAGCCATGCTCAGAGGCTTTACCAGCAATCCCGCACTGTAGTGCCGAGCCATGCTCGGCAGGGGCTTTACCAACAATCCCGCACTCGTAGTGCCGAGCCATGCTCAGAGGCTTTACCAGCAATCCCGCACTGTAGTGCCGAGCCATGCTCGGCAGGGGCTTTACCAACAATCCCGCACTCGTAGTGCCGAGCCATGCTCAGAGGCTTTACCAGCAATCCCGCACTGTAGTGCCGAGCCATGC